>NZ_JBSGJR010000388.1:0-6824 GCF_053605645.1 Micromonospora sp. NPDC003776 | reverse complement strand
GGCGAGCGCCCGGCCGCCGCCCCGGCCGTGGGTTGGCCGGGCGCCGGGAGCTGACCCGGCGGCGCGCAATCCCACCGGCTGTCCGATCCCGGACACCCCCGGCCGGTGGTTCACCCAGGAAAACGGACCGGCGCCGCTCGGCCGTGGGGGTTTGATCGTCACAGTGACCCGCTCGACGCCCTACCCACGGTGTACGGTGGCGCCGTTCGGCGGGTGTCGCCGTGCGCACCGGCCGGTGGTCGTCAAAACTGATCGTTTGCCGCCCACGAAACCCGGAACGCGGACGGCGCGTTACGTTGGACATCCGGACCCTGGTGGGCCGGCCGGTGCAACACGGCCCGAAACGGGCATTGTCGTAGGAGTGAGGTCGGGGAGAGACGTGCCGAGCAACGCTGGAACCACCCGTCTGGTCATCGTCGAGTCACCGGCGAAGGCCAAGACGATCTCGGGCTACCTCGGCCCGGGGTACGTCGTGGAGGCCAGCTTCGGCCACGTCCGGGACCTGCCCCGCAACGCGGCCGACGTGCCGGCGAAGTACAAGGGCGAGCCGTGGGCGCGGCTCGGGGTGGACGTCGACAACGGCTTCCACGCCCTCTACGTGGTCTCGGCCGACCGGAAGCAGCAGATCAGCAAGCTGGTGAAGCTGGCCAAGGAGGTTGACGAGATCTTCCTGGCCACGGATGAGGACCGCGAGGGCGAGGCGATCGCCTGGCACCTGGTGGAGACGCTCAAGCCCAAGGTGCCGGTCAAGCGGATGGTCTTCCACGAGATCACCAAGCCGGCCATCCAGGCCGCGGTGGCCAACCCGCGCGAGATCGACCGGGACCTGGTGGACGCGCAGGAGGCCCGGCGCATCCTGGACCGGCTGTACGGCTACGAGGTCTCCCCGGTGCTGTGGAAGAAGGTCATGCCGAAGCTCTCGGCGGGCCGGGTGCAGTCCGTGGCGACCCGGATCGTGGTCGAGCGCGAGCGGCAGCGGATGGCCTTCCGCACCGCCGAGTACTGGGACATCCTGGCCACCCTGGCGGTAGCGAACGCCGGCGAGGGGCCGCGCAGCTTCAACGCCACCCTGATCGCGCTGAACGGCGACCGGATCGCCACCGGCAAGGACTTCGAGCCGACCACCGGCCGGGTGCGGGCCGGGGCGGGCGTGGTGCACCTGGACGAGAGCGGCGCCCGGGGGCTCGCCGCCCGGCTGGAGGGGCGGCCGTTCACCGTCACCCGGGTCGAGGAGAAGCCCTACCGTCGCCGCCCGTACGCGCCGTTCATCACCTCCACCCTCCAGCAGGAGGCGGCCCGCAAGCTGCGGTTCTCGTCGCAGCAGACGATGCGCACGGCGCAGCGGCTGTACGAGAACGGCTACATCACCTACATGCGTACCGACTCGGTGAACCTGTCGGAGACCGCCATCACGGCGGCCCGCCGGCAGATCGTCGAGCTGTACGGCGAGCGCAGCGTGCCGCCGGAGCCGCGCCGCTACACCGGCAAGGTGAAGAACGCGCAGGAGGCGCACGAGGCGATCCGCCCGGCGGGAGACAACTTCCGCACCCCGGGCGAGGTGGCCAAGGAGCTCTCCGCCGAGGAGTTCAAGCTCTACGAGCTGATCTGGCGGCGCACCATCGCCTCCCAGATGACCGACGCGGTCGGCTCCAGCGTGTCGGTGCGCATCCGGGCGCTCACCTCCGCGCAGGAGGAGGCCGACTTCGGGGCGACCGGCAAGACCATCACCGACCCGGGCTTCCTGCGGGCGTACGTCGAGTCGAGCGACGACGAGAACGCCGAGGCGGAGGACGCCGAGCGCCGGCTGCCGACCCTGGTCAAGGACCAGCCGCTGACCGCCGAGGAGCTGGCCGCGCAGGGGCACCACACCCAGCCGCCCGCGCGCTACACGGAGGCGTCGCTGGTCAAGGCGCTGGAGGAGCTGGGCATCGGCCGCCCGTCGACGTACGCGTCGATCATGCAGACCATTCAGGACCGCGGCTACGTGTTCAAGCGTGGCCAGGCGATGATCCCGTCGTTCCTGGCGTTCGCGGTGATCGGGCTGATGGAGCGGCACTACCCGCGGCTGATCGACTACGACTTCACCGCCAGCATGGAGAACGAGCTGGACGAGATCGCCGGTGGTGACCACGCGGCGGTCGACTTCCTCACCTCGTTCTACTTCGGCAGCGCGAACGGCACCGGCGACCAGGCGATCGCCCACGCGGGCGGGCTGAAGAAGCTGGTGACGGAGAACCTCAGCGACATCGACGCGCGCAGCGTCAACTCGATCCCGCTCTTCACCGACGACGAGGGGCGCGAGGTCGTGGTCCGGGTCGGCCGGTTCGGGCCGTACCTGCAGCGGGCGCTGCCCGGCGAGCAGCCGGCGCCGAGGGCCGAGGGCGAGGAGGGTGGCGCCCCGGGCGACCGGGCGCCGATCCCGGAGGGGCTGGCGCCGGACGAGCTGACCCCGGAGAAGGTGCACGAGCTGTTCCTCGGCGGCGGGGGCGAGCGCAAGCTCGGCGACGACCCGGCCACCGGCGAGCCGATCCTGCTCAAGTCCGGCCGGTTCGGCCCGTACGTCGCCAGCGGCGAGCGGAAGTCCTCGCTGCTGCGGTCGCAGTCGCCGGACTCGCTCACCTTCGCCGACGCGCTGAAGCTGCTCAGCCTGCCCCGGGTGATCGGCACCGACGCCGACGGCAACGAGATCGTCGCCAACAACGGCCGCTACGGCCCGTACGTCAAGCGCGGTGACGAGTTCCGCTCGCTGGACTCGGAAGACAAGATGTTCACCGTCACGCTGGACGAGGCGCTCGCGCTGCTGGCCGCCCCGAAGACCCGGCAGCGCCGGGCCGCGGCGCCGCCGTTGCGGGAGATGGGCGCCGACCCGGCGACCGAGAAGCCGCTGGTGATCAAGGACGGCCGGTTCGGGCCGTACGTGACCGACGGCGAGACGAACGCGTCGCTGCGGCGCGGGCAGACTCCGGAGGAGCTGACTCTGGAGCAGGCCTCCGAGATGCTCGCCGAGAAGCGGGCGAAGGGCCCGGCCCCGAAGAAGAAGGCGACGAAGAAGGCCGCCCCGGCGAAGAAGACGGCGGCGAAGAAGACGGCCGCCGCCACCTCGACCGCCAAGAAGACCACCACGGCAAAGGCCACCACCACGAAGAAGGCCCCCGCCAAAAAGGCAACCCCGAAGAAGGCGACCACCTCGACGGAGTAACGCCGTTTGAGATCTTGGAAGGAAAGGACCCCTTGAGGGGCCACTTCCTTCCAAGATCTTTTCCTCTGTCCACAAGGGCGGCGGCGCAGCCGGTGCGATCGGCAGAGTCGGTGGGGTGGGAAGGCCGAGTTGGGCGGGGTTGCGGCGGGCGCTGCCGGGTGATGATGCCGATGAGCTGACGTGGCTGCTCTTCCGGCAGGAGGACGTGATCAGCCTCGGGCAGGCGTTGGCGCACCTGTCCCGCAAGGCGGTCCGGCACCGGGTGGCAACGGGGCGCTGGCGCCAGATCCGCCGAGCCGTCTTCGTGGCCCACAACGGTCCGGTGGGTTCCGCCCAGTTCCGCTGGGCCGCCGTGCTCGCTGCCGGCCCGGCGGCCCGGCTCGGCGGGCTCACCGCAGCGCAGGCGGGCGGCCTGCGGGGTTTCCCCGACCGGGTCGTGCACCTGCTGCTGCCGGCCACCAGCCGGCGCGCCCCGCTTCCGCCGGGAGTGCTGGCCCATCGGACGACGCACCTGCCCGACCGGGACGTGGTGGCCATGGGGCAGCCACCCCGGACGGCAGCTCCCCGGTCGGTCGTCGATGCCGCCCAGTGGGCGGCCACCGACGAGGCGGCCAGGACGATCGTCGCGGCGTCCTGCCAGCAGCGTCTGGTCTGTGGCGAGGAACTGCTCGAGGTCGTCGACCGGATGCCTCGGCTGCGGCGTCGCCAGCTGATCCTGGCCACCGCCGTCGACGCCGCGGGCGGGTCACACTCGCTCGGTGAACTCGATTTCCTGGGGCTGGTCCGGCGTGCCGGGCTGCCCGAGCCCACCCGGCAGAAGGTCCGCCGGGACGCGACCGGCCGACGCCGCTACCTCGACGCGTACTTCGAGGAGTGGCGGGTGCACGTCGAGATCGACGGCGCTCAGCACCTCGACCCGGCCCACGCCTGGGCCGACATGCGACGACAGAACGATCTCTGGCTGGAGGGCGACCGCGTCCTCCGCTTCCCCACCTGGGTCATCCGCACCCACCCGGAACAGGTGCTCACTCAACTCCGCGCCGCCCTCCGCGCCGCCGGCTGGCCCGGCTGACAGAGATCTTGGAAGGAAGTGGCCCCTCCAGGGGCCCTCTCCTTCCAAGATCACATCAAAACAGACGTCAGGAGCCGAGCACCCGGTCGAGGTAGGGGTTGGTGAAGGCCCGGCCGGGGTCGAGGCGGTCCCGGACGGCGAGGAAGTCGCCGAACCTCGGGTACGCGGGGGCGAGTGAGGCCGCGTCCCGGTAGTGCAGCTTGCCCCAGTGCGGCCGGCCGCCCAGGTCCGCCGCCACCTCCTCGAAGGCCCGGAAGTACGGCTCGTAGGGCGCGCCGACGTACTGGTGGATGGCGACGTACGCGGAGTCCCGCCCGTAGCCGTGGGAGAGCCAGATGTCGTCGGCGGCGGTGAACCGCACCTCGACCGGAAACTGCACCTTGAACGGCAGGCCGTCCACGATCCGGCGCAGTTCTTGCAGCGCGGTGGGCAGGGCGGCGCGGGGGAGGCCGTACTCCATCTCCACGAAGCGGACCCGGCGCGGGGTGCAGAACACCCGGTCGGAGCGGCCGGTGTAGGTGCGTTCGGTGAGCGCGCGGGCGGAGACCGCGCTGATCCCCGGGACGAGCGCGGGCACCGCCCGGCCGAGTCGGCAGGCGCCGGCGAAGACGGTGTTGGCCAGGAACTCGTCGTCCAGCCAGCCGCGCCAGCGGGGCAGCGGCCGGTCGTCGGCGGGCACCCGGTCGTTGGTCTTGACCTGCACCCGGTCCGTGTACGGGAACCAGTAGAACTCGACGTGGTCGTGCCGGTCGACCAGCCCCGGCAGGTCGCCGAGCACCTCGTCGAGCGGCGCCGGGCGTTCGTGCGCGCGGAGCACGAAGGCGTCGACGCAGCGCAGGGTCAGCTCGACCAGGATCCCGACCGCGCCGAGCCCGACCCGGGCGGCGGCGAACACGTCCCGGTGCTCGTCGGCGGAGCAGCGCAGCACCTCGCCGGTCCCGGTCACCAGGGTCAGCCCCACCACGAAGGTGGAGAGGCAGCCGAGCTTCCCGCCGGTGCCGTGGGTGCCGGTGGAGAGCGCGCCGGCCACCGTCTGGGCGTCGATGTCGCCGAGGTTGGGCAGCGCCAGGCCGTGCGTGGCGAGCAGGTCGTTGAGGGCGTGCAGGGTCATTCCAGCCGGTACGGTGACCAGTCGACGGGCGGTGTCGACGTGGACACCGGTGTCCAGGTCGGCCAGGTCGATCCGGTGCCCGTCGGTGAGGGCCGTCCCGGTGAACGAGTGCCCGCTGCCCGCCGCCCGGACCTTCCGGCCGGCGTCGGTGGCGGCGCGGACCGCGTCGGCGACCTCGTCGACGGTCCGGGGCCGGACGACGAGGGCGGCGGTGCTGCGCTGGTTACCGGCCCAGTTGGACCAGACTGCTGGCGTACCGGACATGCACGCTCCTCGACATGAATATGAACTGACTTCATATCAGGAACGTTGTGCCTGGTAAATACCGCAAGCGGTGTCCGCTCGTTGTACCGGTAGTCACGGTCTAGTGACGTGCAGATATGTTTCGTCTGTCGAAGGGGGGTGGCGCCGAGTGTCCACACCAGCCGCCACGACCGGGCCGCTGCGCCGGGTACCGGTGCAGGGTCGTAGTGTCGCGCGCGTCCAGCGGATGCTGGACGCCTGTGCCGAGCTGGTCGACGAGGTGGGGTACGAGGGGCTGACCACGACTCTGCTCGCCGAGCGCGCCGAGGTGGCGATCGGGTCGGTCTATCAGTTCTTTCCGGACAAGCGGGCGATCGTGCAGGCGTTGACCCTGCGCACGATGGAGTCCTACCTCCAGCGGCTCGACGAGCGGTTCGCCTCCGACGACCTGACCCACTGGTGGGACGGGGTCGACGCCGCGATCGACGAGTACATCTCGATGCACCGCACCGTCCCGGGGTTCCGTACCCTGCACTTCGGCGACGTGGTCGACCTGCACCTGCTCGACGAGCAGCGGGACAACAACGGCGTCATCGCCGACCAGCTGGCCCGGGTGCTCACCGAGCGCTTCGGTCTGGCCGGCGTGCCCGACCTCCGGTTCCACCTCGAGGTCGCGGTGGAGGCGGCGGACGCGCTGATCAAGTTGGCGTTCCGTCGCAAGCCGGAGGGCGACGAGCGGGTGCTGGTCGAGGCGAAGGCGTTGATCCGGGAGTACCTGCACCGGCAGGTCGACGACCGGACCGAGGCCGCCCAGCCGAGCTGAGCGGTGCGGTCGCCGCCCTGGTGCCGGCGGCGACAGGTACGAAAAGGTGCGACGTCCGGGGGCGACCGGGCGTAAGGACGAGCGGCGGGTTCCCGAGGTGCGCCGGGGCCCGCCGTCACCGTTGCCTACAGGAACGCGTGGCCCTCGCCCCGGTAGGTCGGCACGGTCGAGACCACCGTGTCCCCGTCGACCAGGTGCACCTCGTTGACCCGCTCGCACAGCTCGCCGGCCTTGGCGTGCCGGAACCAGACCCGGTCGCCCACCCGCAGGGCCGTCGCCGCGGCGCCGGCGAGCGGGGTCTGCACCTCACCCGCGCCCTCGGTCGCCGAGGGGGTGGACGTCCTGGTCGTCACCTGCACCGGTGGCGAGCGGGGGA
>NZ_JBSGJR010000387.1:0-6833 GCF_053605645.1 Micromonospora sp. NPDC003776 | reverse complement strand
GGCACCCGCCCGGGAGACGGCGGCGGCGGGTACGGGTCGGCCCCCGCGACCCCGGCGGCCGGGCCGGGCCCGCCGCGCCCAGCGCCGGCGGTCGGGCCGGCGGCCTCGCCACCCAGCCAGCCCGCGAGCGGTCCGGGGCGGAGCACGGCCAGCCCGGCGCCGGCCACCACGAGCACGAGCACGGCGGCCAGCACCGCGAGCAGTCGGGACCGGCTCCGGCGGCCCGGCGCGGGCGGCGGGGGCGGGGCGGCGCCGGCCGGCGGGACCGGCGGGCTCACCGGGATGCCGGCGGAGGCGTCGTGCCCCGGCCAGCTCACCGGGGCGGCGGAGTATGGTCGCGGGTCGGACCCGGCGGCGGGACCGGGGCCACCGCCCGGGTTCGTCCCGGGGACCCGGACCCGGCCGGAGGCGGAACCCGCGGACTTCCGTCCGTCAACCCCTTCGGGGCGGTAGTGTGAATCTTCCCTCCCCACGACCCCCTCCTCCCCCGCTCAAAAGCGCCCTGGGTGACACTACTTCGGTCCGAACACTATGCGGCGGCCGGAGCCGGCGGGGGTCATTCACCTGCGCGGGAGGGCGGCGCCACTGGTTTCCGTTAGCCAGCGTGGGCAAACGAGGGAGCGTGGAAGATGGATTTCGACGTCACGGTTGAGATCCCGAAGGGTCACCGCAACAAGTACGAGGTGGACCACGCGACCGGCCGGATCCGGCTGGACCGCACCCTCTTCACCTCCACGCAGTACCCGGCGGACTACGGCTTCATCGAGGGCACCCTGGGCGAGGACGGCGACCCGCTGGACGCCCTGGTGCTGGTCCCCGAGCCCACCTTCCCCGGCTGTCTGATCCGCTGCCGCACCATCGGCATGTTCCGGATGACGGACGAGAAGGGCGGCGACGACAAGGTCCTCTGCGTTCCCTACGAGGACCCGCGCCAGGAGCACCTGCGGGACATCCACCACCTGGGCGAGTTCGACCGGCTGGAGATCCAGCACTTCTTCGAGGTCTACAAGGACCTGGAGCCGGGCAAGTCGGTGGAGGGCGCGACCTGGGTGGGCCGCACCGAGGCCGAGGCCGAGATCCGGGCGTCGTACCAGCGCGCCAAGGAGGCCGAGGAGCGCGGCGAGCAGCAGCACTGACCTGACCTGCGTCGACGGGCCCGGGCCGCTCAACCGAGCGACCCGGGCCCGCGCGCATGCTCAGCCGAGCAGGCCCCGGGCCCGGTCGTAGAGGTCCAGCACCGCGCAGGCCACCGGGACCACCGAGACCACCAGCGCGGTGTCCGCCAGGTCGGCCAGCCGACCGAGGTACGGGGAGACCGGTCGCCGAGCGTACGTGGCGCCGGCCGCCACGGCGGTCAGGGCCAGCAGCAGCCCGCCACCAGCCAGCACGAGCCGGCCGGCCGGTCCGGCGGGCCCGGCGAGGATCGCGCCGAGCAGGGCGTACCCGGCCAGACCGGCGGCCACCGGAGGCACCCGGTGCCGGACGGCCACGAAGAGCCGGGAGCGCAGCAGCAGCACGGCGCAGCCGACCGCGGCGAGCAGCCGACCGGCCGGGCCGCCCGTGGTGGCCAGCACCGCCGTGGCGGCCACCGCCAGCACGGCGTGCCCGAGCAGCAGCCCGCTCAGCACCTCCTCGGTCCGGGCCACCGCCGCGTACACCCGCCCCTTGTCCGGCAGGTCGCGCACGGCCGGACCGCCGGCCGGGGTGGCAGCGGGCAGGGTGATCGGCGGCAGCGGCACCTTGCCGAGCCGGAGGGCCACCAGCGGCAGCCCCCCGAGCGCGAAGACCAGCACGCAGAGCAGCACCGCCGCGGTGCCGGCCGGGTCGAGCAGGAGCGCGCCGAGGGCGGCGGACGCGCCCGCGAGACCGGCGGCCGCGCCGGCCACGAAGACCCGGCCGCAGCTGGCCACGCCGAGCAGGCCGAGCACCGAGACCAGCAGCAGCGCCACCGAGCCGGCCAGCAGCTCGGGTGCGCCGACCCAGCGCAGCGGGGCGAGCGGGCCGACCGGGTCGCCGGTGCCGACCGCCACCGCGCCGGCCGCGGCGGCCCAGGGCAGCGCGTACCCGCCGAGGGTGGTGCCGGCCGGGCCGTCGCCGTACGCCCGGGAGGCGGCGGTGCCGGCGAGCACCAGCAGCAGCGCCACCCCGGCCGCGACCGGCCAGGCGGTGCGCACCCCGGGTCCGGCGGCCAGTACGGCGAGCAGCCCCACGGCCAGCGGCACGCTCGCCCCGATCAGGGTGGCGAGCCGGGTGGCCGCCGGCGACCAGGCGGCGCCCCGGCGGCGGGCCCCGTCGGCGATCGCCTCGACCACGTCGTCGTACTCCAGTTCGGGCCACTCGGCCCGGGCCGGTACGAGGTGCAGCACCTCGCCGTCGCGTACCCCCTGGGGGAGCAGGGCCTGCGCGGTGGCCAGCACCGCGCCGTCGGTGCGGCGCAGCACCCAGCCGCCGTGCCGTTCCCCGTCGTCGGCCAGCCCCTCCCCGGCGTGCCGGAGCACCTCGGGCAGCAGTTCGGCCAGGGGCACCTGTTCCGGCAGGGCCACGTCCACCCGCCGCTGGGGAGCGCTGATGGTGACCCGCGCCAGCCCGGTTGTCATCGAGGCCTCTCCATATCGATCGCGACGGGTGACTGACGGATAACAGGACTTTACCTACGATGAGCCAGGCTCGGGTTACCGAGAGCCATGGGGAGGCTCAGTGTGCACTGTCGTCATCAGGCGGCCGCCGCGCCGCCCGGCGCCGGAGATCCCGGCCGGCGAGCTGCCCGTCGAGGCGCCGCCGGAGATCCCCGCGCTCACCGGGGGGCGCTGGCAGCAGGCGCTGATGGTGCTGCCGATGCTGGGCGGCACGGTGGCGATGGCGATGATGTTCGGCCGGGGCGGCGGGGCCTACTCGTACGTGGTGGGCGGGATGTTCGGCCTCTCCTCCGTGGCGATGCTGGTGACCTCCTGGGGCGGCGCCGGCCCACGCCGGTCCGAGATGATGGCCGCCCGTCGGGAGTACCTGCGCCACCTGGCCACGCTGCGCCGCCGGGTGCGGGAGACGGCCGGGGCGCAGCGGGCCGGGCTCTACTACCGTCACCCGGACCCGGGCCGGCTCTGGTCGACGGTGGAGAGCCACCGGGTCTGGGAACGCCGGCCCGGCGACCCCGACTTCGCCGTGGTCCGGGTCGGGGTCGGCCCGCAGACCCTGGCCACCCCGCTGGTCCCGCCGGTCACCCGGCCCCTGGAGGAGCTGGAGCCGATGACCGCGGGAGCGCTGCGGCGCTTCCTCGACGCGTACTCGGTGGTGCCGGACCTGCCGGTGGCGCTCTCCCTGCGCAGCTTCGCCCGGGTCTTCGTCCGCGGCCCGATCGCCGGCCCGGTCGGCGGCTCACCGGCCGCGCGAGGGCTGGCCCGGGCCGTGCTCACCCAGCTCGCCGTCTTCCACGCCCCCGACGAGCTGCTGATCGCGGTCTGCGCCGGCCCGGAGCGGCGGGCGGCCTGGGAGTGGGTGAAGTGGCTTCCGCACGCCCACCACCCGAGCCGGACCGACGCGCTCGGGCCGGTCCGGCTGGTCACCAGTTCGGCCGTCGAGCTGGAACGGCTCCTGCACGACGTGCTGGCCAGCCGGTCCCGGTTCAGTCCGGCCGGCCCGGCCACCGACGGGCCGCACGTGGTGGTGCTGCTCGACGGCGGCGACCTGACCGGGGCGACCGAGCTGACCGGGGACGGCGGCATCGACGCGGTCACCGTGCTCGACCTGGACACCCCGCCACCCCGCCTGCTCGACCGGTACGCCCTCCTGCTCGACCTGGTCGACGGCCGGCTGTACTCGCGCTCCGCCGAGGGGCACGCCGAGGTCGGCACCCCCGACGCGCTGGCGATCGCGGACGCCGAGGCGGTCGCCCGCCGGCTCGCCCCGCTCCGCCTCGCCGGTCCGGTACGCGGACCGGACGCCGCGCCCGGCGCCGAGCCGGGCCTGCCCGAGCTGCTCGGCATCGGCGACCCGGAGAACTTCACCGCCGAGCAGGGCTGGGCGCCCCGGGCCGCCCGGGACCGGTTGCGGGTGCCGATCGGGGTGGGCGCGGACGGCGGGGCGATCGAGCTGGACCTCAAGGAGTCGGCGCAGGACGGGATGGGTCCGCACGGCCTGCTCATCGGGGCCACCGGTTCCGGCAAGTCGGAGCTGCTCCGCACCCTCGTGCTGGGGCTGGCCGCCACGCACAGCTCGGAGCAGCTCAACTTCGTGCTGGTCGACTTCAAGGGCGGGGCCACCTTCGCGTCGTTCGACCGGCTGCCGCACACCGCCGCGGTGATCACCAATCTGGCCGACGCGCTGCCGCTGGTCGACCGGATGGTCGACGCGATCAACGGCGAGCTGACCCGTCGGCAGGAGCTGCTCCGCCGGGCCGGCAACTTCGCCAGCCTGCGCGACTACGAACGGGCCCGGGCCGCCGGCACCCCGCTCGCCCCGCTGCCGTCGCTGCTGCTGGTCTGCGACGAGTTCTCCGAGCTGCTGTCGGCCAAGCCCGACTTCATCGACCTGTTCGTCCAGATCGGCCGGTTGGGCCGGTCGCTCGGGGTCCACCTGCTGCTGGCCTCCCAGCGCCTGGAGGAGGGGCGGCTGCGCGGGCTGGACACCCACCTGTCGTACCGGATCGGGCTGCGCACCTTCTCGGCGCTGGAGTCGCGGACGGTGCTCGGGGTGCCGGACGCGCACGAGCTGCCCCGCACGCCCGGGCACGGCTACCTGCGCGCGGGCACCGACCCGCTGGTCCGGTTCAAGGCCGCGTACGTCTCCGGCCCGGTCCGCCGACCGGGCGGGCCGGCGGGCGCGGCGGGCGGCGGCGCGCCCCGGTTGCTCACCTTCTCCACCCACCTGGTGCCGGTGCCCGAGCCGCCGGCCCCGCCCGCGCTCCCGGCCACCGAGGACGCCACCGGGAGCCTGCTCGACCTGCTGGTGGGGCGGCTGGCCGGGCAGGGTCCGCCAGCCCACCAGGTCTGGTTGCCGCCGCTGGACGCCTCCCCGGCCCTCGACGAGCTGCTCGGCCCGGTGGGCGTGGACCCGGTCCGCGGCCGCACCGTCGCGAACCCGGAACTGCACGGCGCCCTCCAGGTGCCGGTGGCCGTGGTGGACAAGCCGCTGGAGCAGCGCAGGGACCTATTCTGGCTGGCCCTGGACGGGGCGGCCGGGCACGTGGCGGTGGTGGGGACCACCCGCAGCGGGCGGTCCAGCCTGCTGCGCACGCTGGTCTGCGCGCTGGCGCTCACCCACACCCCGGCCGAGGCGCAGATCTACTGCCTCGACTTCGGCGGTGGCGCGCTCGGCGTGCTGCGCGACCTGCCGCACGTCGGCGGGGTGGCCGGGCGCACCGACGACACCGCCGTCCGCCGGACCGTCGGGGAGATCGCCGGCCTGCTGGCCCAGCGGGAACGGCGGTTCGCCGAGGCGGGGGTGGAGTCGGTGGCCGCCTGGCGCCGGCGGCGGGCCGCCGCGCTGGCCGGCGGGCAGCCGGGCACCGACCCGTTCGGCGACGTGTTCCTGGTGGTCGACGGCTGGAACGTCCTGCGCAGCGACTACGACGACCTGGAACCCCTGGTCACCGAGCTGGCCACCCGGGGGCTGGCGTACGGGGTGCACGTGGTGGCGAGTTCGCTGCGCTGGTCGGACTTCCGCCCGGCGATCCGCGACCTCTTCGGCTCCCGCGTCGAGCTGCGCCTCGGCGACCCGTCCGACACGGTGGTGAGCAAGCGGCAGTTCGCGGTGACCGTGCCGGAGGGGCGGCCGGGGCGCGGCATCACCGCTGGCGGGCTGCACTTCCTCGCCGCCACCCCCACCGTCGGCGCCCTGGGTGGCGAGACGACCGACCTGGTCAAGGCGGTCGCCGGGGCCTGGACCGGGCCGGCCGCGCCCCCGGTACGGCTGCTCCCGCCCGTGCTGCCGTACGCCGAGCTGGACCAGGGCGCGACCAGCGGGCTGGCCTTCGCGATCGGGGTGGCCGAGGCGGACCTGCGCCCGGTGGTGCTGGACTTCGCGGTCGAGCCCAACTTCGTGGTGTTCGGCGACGCGGAGTGCGGCAAGTCGTCGTTCCTGCGGGCACTGGCCACCTCGATCGTCAACCGGTTCACCCCCGATCAGGCGCGGGTGATGCTGGTCGACTACCGGCGCAGCCTGATGGGCACGATCGAGACGCCGCACCTGATCGGGTACGGCACGGCCGCCCCGCACACCGCCGAGCTGATCGATTCGGCGGCCGGCTACCTGCAGGGGCGGCTGCCCGGCCCGGAGGTCACGCCGGCCGAGCTGCGCAGCCGGTCCTGGTGGACCGGGCCGGAGCTGTTCGTGCTGGTGGACGACTACGACCTGGTGGCCGGCGGGCCGACCAACCCGCTGCGCGCGCTGGAGGAGCACCTGCCGCACGCCCGGGACGTCGGGCTGCACCTGGTGCTGGCCCGTCGCGCCGCCGGCTCGGGCCGGACGGCGTTCGAGCCGGTCATCCAACGGCTCCGGGAGCTCTCCACGCCCGGCCTGGTGATGTCCGGCGGCCCGGAGGAAAGCGCGCTCGTCGGGCAGGTGCGGGCGGGACCGCTGCCGCCGGGCCGGGGTCGGCTGGTCACCCGGCGCGACGGGGTCCGGTTGGTGCAACTGGCCTACCTGCCGGCGGGGTGAGTGGTGTCACCGAGTTGCACCGGGGTACCGCACGGACCCGGTAATCTCCGAGCAGCATGGTCTTGTCGCGATGAATGGCTGAGGAATGTGACCAGGGATCGGCAGGGGGCTCCGACCGGGGCCCGGCGCGTCCTCGGTCGGGCGCTGCTCGGTGTGGCTGCCGCGGTGGCCACCGTGGCCGG
>NZ_JBSGJR010000386.1:0-6838 GCF_053605645.1 Micromonospora sp. NPDC003776 | reverse complement strand
GGGCGGGGGTGGGGGGGGGGGTGTTCGGGTCCGGCTGAGGGTCTGGGTGGGGTCCCTTCCGGCGCGTGCACGCGCCGGAAGGGACCCCTTTGCGCGGTTTCGGAGCTGATTTGCGAGGGTAGTAGGGCGGGGCTTCAAGTCAGGGAGAGCAGAGCGGATGCGACAGGCAATGGCGCCGAACGGGGACACCGCGTGGCCGTACGTGCAGGTGGCGGGGGCCGTGACCCGGTGAACACCGACACGCGGGACCCGGTGGGCGACACCCTCGGGGTACTCGAGATCGCCGCGCTGCTGCGCGAACTGACCGCCGGCCTGATCGGGGCCACCGACTTCGACGAGGCGCTGCGCCAGCTGGTCCGGATCGCCCGGGACGCCGTACCCGAGGTGGACAGCTGCGGGTTCACGGCGTTGCGGGCCGGCGAGCCGGCCGGCGTCGCCGCCTCGGACCCGGGGCGGGCCGAGCTGGACGACCTCCGGCACGGCCCGGACACGCCGGCGCTGACCGCCATCCGGCGGCGCGACATGACCACCGCGCCCGACCTGGACCACGAGTCGCGCTGGCCGGCCTGGACCGCCCGGGCCCGGGCGGCGGGCGTGCACGGTGTGATCTCCGCGCCGGTCGACGTGGACGAGCAGGTGATCGGCGCGATCAACCTGTACGCCGGCGCACCCGACCTGCTCACCCCCCGGCACCAGCTCACCGCGATGCTCCTCGCCGAGCACGCCGGGCTGCTCCTGGCCGCGGTCCGGGACCGGGAGCGCGAGGCGGCGCGGGCCGGCCAGCTCGACTCGGCGCTGCTGGAGGAGGGCGTGGTCGGGCAGGCCATCGGGGTGATCATGACGCAGCGTGGCTGCCCGGCGCCCGAGGCGCTGGAGGTGCTCCGCAGCGCGGCGTCCTCGTTGGACATACCGCTGCGGGAAGTCGCCGAGCGGCTGGTGCTCACCGTCTCCCGGCCTCGGGACAACTGAGCGACATTCGTTTCGTCCCGATGGGCCTCGGGTAGCACCCTGGACTGGTGAGCTGTTCCAAGCTGGGGAGGTACCGATGGAGAGCCGACTGCGGGTGCAGGGGCACCCCATCCAACCGATGCTCGTGACGTTCCCGTTCGGACTCTTCGTCAGCGCCGCCGTCTTCGACCTGGCCGACGTCGCCGGTGGGCCGGCGTTCCTCGGCGAGGTGGGCTACTGGACGGCCGTCGCCGCCCTGGTCGCCGCCGGGCTGGCCACCGTCGCGGGCATGATCGACCTGTGGGACGTACGGGCCGGCGGCTTCCGCCGCACCGCCGTCCTGTTCAACCTGACCAACGCCGCCATGGCGGCGCTGTTCCTGCTCAGCTGCCTGATGCGGGCGCACGCGCCGCAGCGCGGGGCGACCGGCGTCGAACTGGCCGTCGAGCTGCTCGCGCTGGCCGTCGGCTCGGTCGGGGTGTGGCTGGGCGCCCGGTTGATGCGCCAGCTCGACCGGGGCCGGGCGGCCGAGCCCAGCGGCTTCGAGCCGCTCGGCGACCTCCCCGGCCGCACCGTGGAGATCATCCGGCCGCGCGCCTGAGCGGACGCCGGGGGCCGGAAATCGGGTTGCCGGCCCCGGCCGCCGTGGGCAGGCTCGGCCGAGTGACCGACTTCGAGGATCTCGTCGCCGAGGGCGCGGCGGTGCCGGTGGAGGGCTGGGACTTCGCCTGGCTCGACGAGCGGGCCAGCGAGGAGCGGCCGCCCTGGGGTTACGCCCGGCTGATGGCGGGGCGGATGGCGGGCGCCGAGGCCGCGCTGGACATCGACACCGGCGGGGGAGAGGTGCTCGCCGGGGTGCCCGCGCCGCCGCCGCTGCTGGTCGCCACCGAGGCCTGGCCGCCGAACGTCGCGGTCGCCCGGCGTAACCTGCGCGGGATCGGGGCGACCGTGGTGCAGGTGGCGGACCGGCCGCCGCTGCCGTTCCGGGACGGCTCGTTCGACCTGGTGGTGAGCCGGCATCCGGTGGAGACCTGGTGGACGGAGATCGCCCGGGTGCTGCGCCCCGGCGGCACGTACCTGTCCCAGCAGATCGGCGCCGGCACGGTCCGGGAGCTGAGCGAGGCCTTCCTCGGGCCGCTTCCGCCGCCGACCGCGCGCCGCCCCGAGCAGGCCGTCGCCGCCGCCGAGGCGGCCGGGCTGACCGTGGTCGACCTGCGTACGGCCACCCTGCGGACGGTCTTCCACGACATCGCCGCGGTGGTCTGGTTCCTGCGCAAGGTGATCTGGACGGTCCCCGGCTTCACCGTCGACCGCTACCGCCCGCAGCTGCGCCGCCTGCACGAACGCATCCGCGCCGAGGGCCCCTTCGTCGCCCACGCCCAACGCTTCCTCATCGAGGCCCGCCACCCCTGACGCACCGCCGGCGGGGAGCGTCAGTGGGCGGTGGCGTGGTGGGCGGCGAGGACGTCGGCGCCGAAGTCGCTGGCCGGGCGACGCAGCACGGTGTGCGCGTGGTTGCCGTCGTCGGTGGTGTTGTCGTACTCGATCAGCAGGTCGTCGCCCTGGACGCGGTAGTAGTGCCGCTGACCCGGCCCGGCCGGGCCGGCCCAGGCGAAGTGCAGCTCGCCGCCGGACAACCGGCCGGCCTCGCGAGCGGCCAGCTCCGGCGGGAGCCGGTCCAGGTAGAGCGCGACGAGCTGGTCGAGCAGCGCCCGGCCGGACGGGGCGAGCCGGGCCCGGGGCACCCCGAGCGGCTCGAGCCGGCCGGGTGCGGAGGCGCGGGTGGCGCTGACGATGTCCGCCGGCGCCTCCGCCGCGATGATCGCCGCAGCCCGCCCCGCCGGCCCGAGCGCGTCCAGCAGTTCCCGGGCCAGGTCCTCCTCGGGCCCGAGCGGCCGGGAAACCGGACGGCCGGCGTGCCGGACGGTGGCCGGGTTGGCCCCGAGGAAGATCGGCGCGGGGGAGACCTGGTCGTCGACGACCGTCATGCTCACCGACAGGTGGTGCCCCTCGAACCGCCACCCCCACCGGTCGTCGCGCGCCGGGTCGCCGAAGACCGCCACCCAGTAGTCCGCGCTGTGCCGGCCGCGCCGCCAGCCCTCCGTCCGGTCGAGCACCTCCTCCAGCGCCACGACCGCCATCGCCTGGGCGTAGGCGGCCGGGCTGAGCGCGGTGGCGAGCAGCCGGTGGGCGCCCTTGCGCGCGCTGTCGTCCAGCTCCGCGAGGCTGATCCCGGGCCGCGGTCGGGGCCGGTACTCCAGCCACCGCCGGGCGGCCTCGTCGTCGAAGTCGTGCCGGGCCCGCTGCCGGGCCGGCCCGTCGAGCGCCGCCAGCAACGCGCCGGCCGCCGTCCGCATCTGCTCGGGTACGGGATCCTCCACCGCCCCTGTATACCGCCCGCCGGGCCGCCGTGCGCCCCACCCACCGGCCTTCGCCGGGGCTCAGCCGGCCGGCGCGTCCCGCTCGCCCTCCGTCCTCACCGCGTCCAGGATCGAGCCGGCCCCGCGCCGGCGAGGTGTCCAGGTTGGGGGACGTGCGGCGGTCCGGCCTGGTAGCTTGCCGAGCCGGCACGGGAGGCGCGGGATGGACGATCGGGTGTACGTCGGCAAGGCGGCGGTGGACGGGGCGACCGACGCCGGTTGGCTGCTCGGCCACTTCAAGCCGCCCGGGGACGTCCGGCACAGCACCGAGGTCGAGGTGAAGTGGGGGGTGCACCCGCCGGGGGAGGCCCGGTCCCGCTGGGCGACGGGCGAGCTGCGGACCGCCCTGCTGGTGCTGATCAGCGGGGCGTTCCGGGTGGAGCTGCCGGATCGCACGGTGGTGCTGCGGGAGAGCGGCGACTACGTGGTGTGGGGGCGGGGCGTCGACCACTCCTGGTACGCCGAACGTGAGTCGGTCGTGCTGACGGTGCGCTGGCCCTCGCTGCCGGGCTGGAAGGCGGACCCGCCCGTGCTGCGCTGACACCCCGGCGGGCCGCGGACGGTCGTCCCAGCATCCGGTATACCCTACTAAACCTATAGGCTTTACCGGTTAGAGCGACGGGGCCCGAGCCGCTCCGTACCGGGAGGACGACCCGCCGATGAGCCGCACCGACCCACCCGACCTGCTCGCCGTCGCCGCCCGGTGGGCCGACCCGGCCGGCTGGCCGGTCCCGCTGCGCTTCGACCCGGGACAGCGGTGGTACGCGCGGCTCGCCGCCGACACCGAGCACGAGGTGTGGGCGCTGAGCTGGCTGCCGGGGCAGGGCACCGACCTGCACGACCACGGCGGCTCGTCCGGGGCGTTCCTGGTCGTCGCCGGCGCCCTCACCGAGGAGACGGTCGCCGACGGTCGGCTGCGCCCCGACCGGCTCGCCACCGGCGCCGGCCGGCGCTTCGGCGCCCGCCACGTGCACGTGGTCACCAACCGGGGCGACCAGCCGGCGGTCAGCGTGCACGCCTACCGGCCCGCGCTGCGCCGGATGACCCGCTACCACCTCGTCGCCGGGCGGCTCCGGATCGCCGAGGTGGCCGAGGCCGGGGTCGCCTGGTGAGCCGGCCGGCCCGCGCCCCCCGACCCGTGCCGCACGGAAGGACGCGATGATGCCGTTGACCCAGACCCCTGCCGGGAGCTGTCCGGTCCCCCCGCCCGGCTCCCGGGGCATCGAGGAGATCCTCGCCGCCGCCCGCGCCCGGCTGCGCCGGCTCGACCCCGAGCAGGCCCACCTCGCGTACCGCCGGGGGGTCCTGCTGGTCGACATCCGCCCGGCCGGTCAGCGGGCCGCGCACGGCACCGTCCCCGGCTCCCTCGCCGTGGAGCGCAACGTGCTGGAGTGGCGGTTCGACCCGCGCTGCCCGGCCCGGCTGCCCCAGGCCGTCGACTACGACGTGCCGGTGATGATCATCTGCCAGGAGGGCTGGACCTCCTCCCTGGCCGCCGCCGCGTTGCAGGACCTGGGCCTGCATCGGGCCACCGACGTGATCGGCGGGTTCGCCGCCTGGCGGATCGCCGGGCTGCCCACCCTCGGCCCCACCCCACTCCTACGACCCTCGTCCGCCGCGCCGCCGGTCACCGCCGGCCGAGCGCCCCGCTGACCGTCACGCCGTACCCGGTGTGGCGGACGACGGCTTCAGGTCGTGGTGCGGCGCAAGACGCGCCGCGCTGAAGTCGTCGCAGCGTACCGCCAGCTCAGGAGGCTCCATGTCCGTCGTCGCCATCTCCCCGCGCCCGCACCGGACCGGCCGGAGCTCGCCGCCCCGGCCGCGCACCGCACCGACCCTGACCATCACCCTCGACCTGGGCGCCGGCGCGCTGACGCCCGGACTGGCCCGGCTCGTCGACCTGCTGGACGAACTCGCCGCGACGGGGGAGGGGATCGTCCGGGCCGAGGCGCGCGGGACGCCCCGGGCCGTGCTCGCCCCGCGCCGCCCGGCCGAGCCGCCCGCACCCGCCCCGGCCGGGGACCCGGAGGTGGTGCGGATCCTGGCCTGCATCCGGACGGTACGCCGGGGCGGCCGGGAGATCCCGCTCACCCGGATCGAGTACGACCTGCTCCTCTTCCTCGTCGAGCATCCCCGGCAGGTGTTCACCCGGCTGCAGTTGCTGGCCAACGTCTGGGGTTACGAGCATGCCGTCGCTCGCACCGTGGACGTCCACGTGCGCCGGTTGCGGGCCAAGCTCGGCGCCGACACACCGCTGGTGACCACCGTGTACGGGGTGGGCTACCGGCTCGCCGACGCGGCGCGGATCGTGGTCGACCGCGAGGGTTGAGCGGCGGCGACCACGCGCGGCGTGCCCGTGACCACGGGTACGCCGCGTTCGCGTCCCTGACCCCACACCGCCCAGTGTGAACCGGTCAGGGACCCCCCGTAACGGGTCATCTCGCCGCTCTGCTGTAATCATCTGGCCTCGTACGCAGAGCGAGCACTCGGCTCCGATGTGTTCGTCAATTGTCACATTCATGCAACGCAGCCGCCCCTTGACCCTCGCCGAGGCGCCGGGAAGCATCGATGGAGCGGCGTCCCGGGCCGTGGGGAGTTCCCGGACCAGCCAAGGAGGACCATGTCGGTCAGCCCCGCCTCGTCGCGCGCCGGATGGCACACGGCCCAGCCCGCGGTTCCCGGTCGTCCCCCCGGCGGCCAGCGCCGGCCCGCCAACACGGCCACACCCGTGCTCACCGTGACCCTCAACATCCCGCTCGCCTGCGAGGAGTCGCTGACCCCGGCCGCCCGCCGGCTCCTGGACGCCGCCCGCGAGCTGCTCGAACGCGGTGACGCGGTGATCTCCAACGGGCCGGGGGTGGTCGAGCGCCGCGACGCGGTCCCCGCCGGCCGGTCCCCGGGCCGGCCGCTGGCGCCGACCATCCCGACCCTGCACATCCTGGCCGCCTCCCGGTCGGTGCTGCGCGACGGCGAGCCGTTGCCGCTCACCCGGCTGGAGTTCGACCTGCTGCTGCACCTGGTCGCCCACCCACGCCGGGTGTTCACCCGGCTGCAACTGCTCAACGCCGTCTGGGGCTACGAACACGCCGGCGTCCGCACCGTCGACGTGCACGTCCGCCGGCTGCGCGGCAAGGTCGGCGTGGACGTTCCCCTGGTCACCACCGTCTACGGCGTCGGCTACCGCCTCGCCGACGACGCCCGGGTCACCATCGACCGCACCGGCTGAACCGCGGGCCCGGCCACCGCGCGCACCTCGTCCCGGACGGAGCCCCGACCCGCCCGGCCGATCTTGTGGTGGCCCGCCCGGCCCGCCGGGCAGGATGGGCGGATGCAGGTCCGTCCGATCACGCCCGAGCGTCTCGTCGCCGAGCTGGCTGACCGGCTCGCCGCCGCCACCGGTCCCGGCCGGCTGCGGGTCGCGGTCGACGGGCCGCCGGCGGCGGAGCCCGACGCCCTGGCCGCGGCCCTGG
>NZ_JBSGJR010000385.1:0-6842 GCF_053605645.1 Micromonospora sp. NPDC003776 | reverse complement strand
CGGCCCGCTTGGAGGTGCGGCGGGAGCCCGACCCGGTCCGGCGTGCCCCGGAACCGCGGCCGGCGGCCGATCGGGTGGTGGGGCGGCCTTCCCGCAGGGCGCGGACGAGGGCGTCGACGAGTTCGGGTTTGCGCATGTCGGCGGTGCCGGTGATGCCGCGTCGGCGGAGTCGGTCGCGGAGCTGGTCGACCTTGAGTCGGGCGATCTCGCTCTCGTTCACCTCGGGGGTGTTCGGGGTCTGGTTGCCCGGCTGCTCACCGGTCCCGCCGCGCCGGGAGCCGGCGGCGGGACGCGACCCCGAGCGGGCGGCGCTTCGGGACCCCGGGCCGGAACCGCCCCGCGCGGCAGCGCCGCGTCCGGTGGCCGACCGGGTGGTGGGCCGGCCCTCGCGCAGGGCGCGGACGAGGGCGTCGACGAGTTCGGGTTTGCGCATGTCGGCGGTGCCGGTGACGCCGCGTCGGCGGAGTCGGTCGCGGAGCTGGTCGACCTTGAGTCGGGCGATCTCGCTCTCGTTCACCTGGGGGGTGTTCGGGGTCTGGTTGCCGGGGGCGTTCTTCGTCGCCGCCGAGCCGCCTGCGCGCCCCGATGCGCTCTGCCTGGCCATCGAGCAGGTCCTTCCTTCCGGGGTACGGGCTTACCTCCGTACCCTCGATGACCTGGCGAAACCCTCTGGCTCAGTCCGGGGCGACCCGGGTCAGGTAGGTGTGGTGGGTGGTGAAGCCCAGGCCGCGGTAGAGCGCCACGGCCGGGGTGTTGCGCTGCTCGACCTGGAGGAAGGCGTGCGTGGCGCCCTCCGCCACACCCCAGTCGACCAGGGACCGGATGATCCGCCCGGCCAGCCCCTGCCGGCGCGCCTGCGGCACCACCTCGATCAGGGTGAGGCCGAGCCAGCGACCGGCGCCGGTCACCGTGCCCCGGCCGACCGCGATCAGCCGGCCGTCCGCTTGGACGTGGGCGAAGCGGATCCGGTCCACGGCGGTGAGCACGTGTCGGGCCGCGTCCGGCAGGCCGCCCTTGCGCCCGGCGGCTAGGGCCAGCCACTCCTCGGACGGCCCACCGGCCAGCTGCACGGGGGGCAGGACGGCCCGTCCGGCCGGGGCGGGCGGCAGCGTGGCGAGCGACACGGTCTGTACGAGCACCAGTGGTCGGCCCTCGCCCCAGCCGCGGGCGTCCAGTTCCGCGCCGACCGGTGCGGCGAGCGGCAGCGGGGTGTTGACCATGGCGGGCTGGCCGCGCTCGGCGTACCACCGCTGCACGGCGTCGATCGCGGCAGGCAGCGGGCGGTCCGGGTCACCCACCGGGAGTGCCGAGTTGGCCCGGCCGGTCCAGCTGTCCGCGCTGCGCAGCAGCCAGTCACCGAGCCGTCCGCGTACCGGGGCGGGCCACGCCTCGTCGGCGGCGAGTTCGAGGGCGGTCACCGCGGCGGCGGTCGGCCGGCGCGCCGCCGGCACCCGCCGGGCCCGGTGGACCTCCCCTATGGGGACCCGGAGCCGACCCTTGTCGGTGGCGAGAGTGATGTGGCTCTCGCTCAGCTCGACGAGGTCGCCCAGAGCGTCGGTGAACAGCGGCCGGCCTTCGCGAATCCCCACAATACGGCGGACCACGATCCGGTGTCCCACGTCCTGCTGTCGGAGCACGATCGACCTCCTCCCCGGCGAGATACTAGGCTCTTACCGGTCGCGGTGATCGCGACGAGTCTTGCGGAGGAGAAGACCGGTGACCTACATCATCGCCGAGCCCTGCGTAGACGTGCTCGACAAGGCCTGCATCGAGGAGTGCCCGGTCGACTGCATCTACGAGGGCAACCGGATGCTCTACATCCACCCCGACGAGTGCGTCGACTGCGGTGCCTGTGAGCCGGTCTGCCCGGTCGAGGCGATCTTCTACGAGGACGACGTCCCGGAGCAGTGGAAGGACTACACGGGCGCGAACTACGAGTTCTTCGAGGACCTCGGCTCGCCCGGCGGTGCCTCGAAGATCGGCAAGGTGGAGAAGGACGCGTCGTTCGTGGCCGCCCAGCCGCCGCGCGGAGAGGGCCACTGAACCGGTCCGCGCCGGTCTCGTCGCGCCTGCCCGCCTTCACCTGGGACACCCTGGACGCTGCGGCGGCGACGGCCGCGGCGCACCCGGGTGGCCTGATCAACCTCTCGATGGGCACGCCGGTCGACCCGGTTCCGCAGGTGATCCGGCGGGCGTTGGCGGACGCGTCCGACGCCCCCGGTTACCCGCTGACCGCGGGCACCCCGGCGCTGCGCGACGCCATCGCGGGGTGGGTGGCCCGGGCCTGCGGCGCGGGCGTCGACGGGCTCGGCGTGCTGCCGACCATCGGCTCCAAGGAGCTCGTGGCCTGGCTGCCCACGCTGCTCGGCCTCGGCCCCGGTGACGTCGTCGTGGTGCCGTCCATCGCCTACCCGACCTACGAGGACGGGGCCCGGCTGGCTGGCGCCACCACGGTGCGCACCGACTCGCTGACCGCGCTCGGGCCGGACCCGCGGGTCCGGCTGGTCTGGGTCAACTCGCCCGGCAACCCGACCGGCCGGGTGCTGCCCGCCGCCCACCTGCGCAAGGTGGTCGACTGGGCCCGCGAGCGCGGCGCGGTGGTGGCCAGCGACGAGTGCTACCTGCCGCTGGGCTGGGACGCCGAGCCGGTCTCGATCCTGTCGCCGGAGGTCTGCGGCGGGTCGTACGACGGCGTGCTGGCCGTGCACTCGCTCTCCAAGCGCTCCAACCTGGCCGGCTACCGGGCCGGGTTCGTGGCCGGCGACCCGGCGCTGGTGGCCGAACTGCTCAAGATCCGCAAGCACGCCGGTATGATCGTGCCCGCTCCGGTGCAGGCCGCCATGGTGGCCGCGCTCGGCGACCAGGCGCACGCCGACGAGCAGCGGGAGCGGTACCGGGCCCGGCGCGAGCGGCTCCGCGCGGCGTTCACCGGCGCCGGTTTCACCGTCGAGCACTCCGAGGCCGGGCTCTACCTGTGGATGACGCGGGACGAGGACTGCTGGGAGACCGTCGACTGGCTGGCCCGGCGGGGCATCCTGGTGGCCGCCGGCGTCTTCTACGGCCCGGCCGGCGCCCGGCACGTCCGCGCGGCGCTGACCGAGTCCGACGAGCATATCGCCGCGGTCGCCGACCGGCTGGGCGACTGATCCTCGGGCGGCGGCGGTGACCCACGGCGGGACCGGACCAGACGTGCCCGACACCGTCGACCCGCCGGTGCCGGACGCGTCCGACCCCGTCGACCGGCCGGTGGCCGGCGTCCGCGCAGCGGTGGTCGGCACCGGGCTGATCGGCGGCTCGCTGCTGCTGCGGCTGCGCGACGCCGGACTCGACGTGGCCGGGTGGGATCCGGACCCGGTCACCCGGGGGCACGCGCGCCGGTGGGGGGTGGCCTGTCCGGACACCGTCCGGGCGGCGGTGACGGGCCGGGACGTGGTGTTCCTCTGCGGTCCGCTGCCCACCCTGCCGGCCATGCTGGCCCAGGTCGCCGCCGCCACCCCGGAGCACTGTGTGCTCACCGACGTGGGCAGCACGAAGGCCGAGGTGGCCGCGGCAGCCACCGCCCAGGGCCTCGGCCACCGCTTCGTCCCCGGTCATCCGATGGCCGGCGCCGACCGGGCCGGGCCGGCGGCGGCCGATCCCGGGCTGCTCGCCGGGGCCGCCTGGGTGCTCTGCCCGGGCCCCACCGGGCTGGCCGCCTTCCGCCGGCTCGCGGCCCTGCTCATCGACGTGTTCGCGGCCCGGGTGGTGCCGATGTCCGCGCCGGAGCACGACGCGGCGGCCGCCCTCAGCTCGCACGTGCCACACCTGCTGGCCGCCGGGCTGGCCGGGGCGGTGCAGCGCGCGGAGCTGCGCGACGCCGTGCTCTCCCTCGCCGCCGGAAGCTTCGCCGACGGCACCCGGGTGGCCGGGGGCCCGCCGCAGCGCACCGCCAACATGCTGCTCGGCAACCGGGGACGGGTGCTCACCGGACTGGCCGCGGTCCGGGCGATGCTCGACGAACTGGCTGACGCGCTGCGGGCCGGCGACGCCGCGGCGCTGACCGCCCGGCTGGCCGAGGCGCGGGCCGCCCGGGTCACGCTGGGCGAGCGGCGCTTCGACGTCCACCAGCGGGAGTTCCCGGCCGCCGTCGACCACGCGGGGGAGCTGGCCTACCTGCGCGAGCTGGGGGCGGCCGGCGGTCACGTCAGCGGCTGCCGGACGAACGGCGGCTCGGTCACGTACACCGCGCGGCTGCCGCACCTGCCCGACCCGGCCTGACCCGGGGACGCGGCACCGGGCCCGGACAGGGCCTAGGGTTGGGGGCATGGTGGACGGACCGGTCGTGTCGGTACGCGGCGAGGCGTACCGGGAGGTGCCTCCCGAGCTGGCCCGGTTCGCGGTGACCGCGAGCGTCCGCGACCGCGACCGGGAGACCACGCTGACCCGGCTGGCCGAGCGGACCGCCGCCGTCCGGGTGCTGCTCGACGAGGCTGGCTCGGCGGTGGAGCGGCGGGAGACCGGCCAGCTCCGCGTCTGGCCGGAGACCCGGCGGTCCGGTGAGCGGGTGGTGGCGTACCACGGCAGCGTCAGCACCACGGTGACGGTCCACGACTTCACCGCGCTCGGCGAGCTGATGCTCCGGCTGGCGGACCAGGACCAGGTCGAGGTGGCCGGCCCGTGGTGGTCGCTGCGCCCCGACAGTCCGACCCACCGTGAGGCGCGGCACGCCGCGATCGCGGACGCGCTGGCCCGCGCCCGGGAGTACGCGGAGGCGCTCGGCGCTCGGGTGACCGCCCTGGTGGAGCTGGCCGACACGGGTGTCGCCGCTGCGCCGCCGATGCTGGCCCGGGCGGCGTTCGCCAAGGGCGGCCCCGGCGCCGCCCCGCCGGAGCTGGAGCTCGACCCGCAGCCGCAGCCCGTGCAGGCGGCGGTCGAGGCCCGGTTCACCATCAGCGAGCCGGTGCTGGGCTGATGCCGCCGGCCCGGGAGCTCTCCCTCGACGCCCTGGTGGCCCGGGCACGCGCCCTGGCCGACGCCGGGCCGCGGCAGCTGCTCGGCATCGCCGGCGCGCCCGGCGCCGGCAAGTCCACCCTGGCCGAGCGGGTCGTCGCCGAGGTCGGACCGTTGGCCCGGCTGGTGCCGATGGACGGCTTCCACCTGGCCCAGTCGGAGCTGGTCCGGCTGGGCCGGGAGGGGCGCAAGGGCGCGCCGGACACCTTCGACGTCAACGGGTTCGTCTCCATGCTGCGCCGGTTGCGCCGGTTGGAGCCGACCTCGGTCTGGGCGCCGGTGTTCCGGCGCGATCTGGAGGAGCCGGTCGCGGCGGCGATCGAGGTGCCGCCCGAGGTACGGCTGGTGGTGACGGAGGGCAACTACCTCCTGCTGCGCGACGACCCGTGGGAGGAGGTCCGGACGCTGCTGCACGAGGTCTGGTTCCTGGACCTCGACGCCGAGCTGCGGGTGCGCCGGCTGACCGCCCGGCACGAGGCGTACGGGAAGACCCCGGAACAGGCGCGCGCCTGGGCGCTGGGCAGCGACGAGGCGAACGCCGTCCGGGTCGCGGGCACCGCCGAGCATGCCGACCTGGTGGTCCGGCTGGCCGAGCCCCTGCCCGAGTGACGGCACGGCCCGGCGCAGCAGCCGGGCCACCACCGCCCGTGAACGTCAGGGCGCCGGCTGTTCCAGGGAGCGGACCGGGCGGGCGGGGTTACCGACCGCCACCACGTTGGGTGGCAGATCCCGGGTCACCACCGCGCCGGCGCCGACCACCGTGTTGGCTCCGACGGTGATCCCGGCCAGCACGATCACGCCACCGCCGAGCCAGGCGTTGTCGCCGATGGTGATCGGTTTCGCCGCCTCCCACTTGGCCCGTCGGGCCTCCGGCTCGACCGGATGGGTCGCGGTGAGGAGCTGGACGTTCGGTCCGATCTGGACGTCGGCGCCGATGGTGATCCGGGCGACGTCGAGGAAGACCGCGTTGAAGTTGACGAAGGTGCGTGGCCCGATGTGGGTCTGCCAGCCGTAGTCGCAGTGGAACGGCGGCCGGACCCAGGCGCCCTCGCCGAGCGAGCCGAGCAGCTCGCGCAGCGCGGCGAGGCGCCCGTCGGGATCGTCGGCGGAGCTGGCGTTGAACCGTTCGGTGAGCCGGGCCGCCCGGTCCAGGTCGGTGATGATCTCGGGGTCGTCGGCGACGTAGAGCTCGCCGGCGAGCATGCGTTCCTTCATGGAGGCCACCGGCAGATCATGCCCCGGCTCGGCCCGGAATCTGTCGGGTCGGCGACTTCCGATTGCATACCCGGTATGTAATTCTAACGCTTCGCATCGATGTCGCTCCCATCGATGAAGACGTCTCCCAAGGAGGAAAGGTTGCTCCGCAAGAGAAGAAAACTGGCCGCGCTCGGCCTCGCCGGCGCTCTGGTGCTCGGCACGCCGGTCACCGCCGCCGCCCGTCCCGCCACCACACCGACCGGCCCGACCGCCGGCCGGCCCGCCCCGACGGCCGGCCGCCCACCGGTCACCGTCACCCTGCTCACCGGTGACCGGGTCACCGTCACCGCCGACGGCAAGGCCGCCGTCCGGTCCGGGCCCGGCCGCACCGGCACCCGGTTCCTGGTCGGCCGGGACCGCGGCCACCTCACCGTGACGCCCCGGGACGCGCTGCCGCTGATCCGCGCGGGGCGGGTCGACCGGCGCCTCTTCGACGTCACCGAGCTGATCTCGTCCGGCTACGACGACGCCCACCGGGACTCCCTGCCGCTGCTGGTGTCGTACCGGAAGGGCCTGGCCGGGCGGGGCGGCCCGGCGGTCGCGGGCACCCGGGTGACCCGCGACCTGCCGGCGATCCGCGGCGCGGCGGTCACCGC
>NZ_JBSGJR010000384.1:0-6859 GCF_053605645.1 Micromonospora sp. NPDC003776 | reverse complement strand
GACCAACGCCGCGAAGGTGGGCCAGACCCGGCGCGGCCCGACCGCCGGCAGCAGCGTCCCGACCGCCGAGGCGACCAGCACCGCCAGCGGCAGCGCGGTGGCCGGTCCGGGCTCGTGTGGCAGCCCGGCCAGGTCGGCGACCCCGACGGCGACCGCGGCGACCACCAGGCCCGCGACCGCCGTCCACCCCCGATGCCGCCGCCGGACCAGGGCGAGCACGGTGACCACCGTGCCGACCGCGCAACCGAACAGCCAGTACGGGCCGCCCCAGCTGCCCGCCACGGCGGCCGCCTGGACGACGATCGCGGTGGCGCAGCCGAGCCCCAGCCCGACCTCGGCCGCCGCGGTCCACCGGTCCGGATCTTCCATGCCGACCAGGCTAGGCACTCCCGCCCGGGGCCGAACCGGCCGAAAGTACGGGTCGCGGCCGGCGGGAACCGTGCCGTGGACCGATGGCCGGACCGGGCGGTCGGCGAAGGCTCGGGGCATGACCGACGAGAACTCCCCACCGGTGCTGCACGCCGAGGGCCTGACCAAGCGGTACGGCCGGCGGGTCGCGCTGTCCCACTGTGACCTGCGGATCCCGCGCGGCCGGGTAATCGGCCTGGTCGGGCCGAACGGCGCCGGCAAGTCCACCCTGCTCCAGCTCGCCTGCGGGCTGATCGCCCCCACCGCCGGCAGCCTCCGGGTGCTCGGCGCCCGACCCGCCGCCGACGCGGCCCACCTGGCCCGGGTCGGCTACGTCGCCCAGGACGCCCCGGTGTACGCGTCCCTGACCGT
The DNA here is from genome assembly GCF_053605645.1 of Micromonospora sp. NPDC003776. NCBI lineage: Bacteria > Bacillati > Actinomycetota > Actinomycetes > Micromonosporales > Micromonosporaceae > Micromonospora > Micromonospora sp. NPDC003776. The sequence goes on along the minus strand of NZ_JBSGJR010000384.1, from coordinate 6,079 downwards.
CGAGGACCACCTGCGGATGGGTAACTGGCTCAATCCGTCCTGGGACCGGACCCTCGCGGAGCGCCGGATCGCCCAGGTGGGGCTGAACCGGTCGCAACGGGCCGGTCGGCTCTCCGGCGGCCAGCGCGCCCAGCTCGCCCTGACCGTGGCCGCCGCGAAACGTCCCGAACTGCTGATCCTCGACGAGCCCGCGGCCGCGCTGGACCCCCTCGCCCGGGACGGGTTCCTGCACCACCTGACGGGCCTCGTCGCCGAACTCGGGGTGAGCGCGCTGCTCTCCTCGCACCTGCTCGGGGACGTGGCCCGGGTCTGTGACCACCTGGTGGTGCTCGCCGGCGGGCGGGTGCAGCTCGCCGGGGACGTCACCGACCTGCTGTCCCGCCACCGCCGGCTGACCGCCCCGCCCGGTACGGCGGACCGGCTCCCGGCCGGCGTGACGCCGGTCCGGCGGGAGCCGGCCGGCGGTCACGACCGGCTGTTCGTCCACGCCCCGGCCGGCACGGCGTTGCCCGGCACGGCGGAGCCGGTGGGGCTGGAGGAGCTGGTGCTGGCGTACCTGAGCCGGGCGGCCGGCGAGCCGACCGGCCGGGAGGTGGCGCGATGATCCGGCTGACCTGGCGGCAGTTCCGCGCCCCGGCGCTCACCGGGCTGGCCGGGCTGGCCCTGCTCGCCGGCTACCTGATCCACCTGGGGCTGGCGATCCGGCACGACGAGCGCACCTACCGGTCCCGCTGCCGGGCCGGCGGGGACTGCGCCGCGGCCCTCGCCCAGTTCCTCGGCGACCACCAGAACACCCTGCTGTACGTGGCCGGGCTGCTGGCCCTGGTCCCGGCGGTGCTCGGCATGTTCTGGGGCGCGCCCCTGGTCGCCCGGGAGCTGGAGACCGGCACCCACCGGCTGGTGTGGAACCAGAGCGTCACCCGGACCCGCTGGTTCGCGGTGAAGCTGCTGGTCGTCGGGGTGGCCGCGACCGCCGTCGCCGGCCTGGCCAGCCTCCTGCTCACCTGGGCCGCGAGCCCGGTGGACCGGCTCGCCGGAGACCGGTTCAGCACCATCGTGTTCGGCGCCCGGAACATCGCGCCGATCGGGTACGCGGCCTTCGCGTTCACCCTCGGCACGGTCCTCGGGCTGCTGGTCCGCCGGACGCTGCCGGCGATGGCGCTGACCGCCGTGGTGTTCGCGGTGGTCCAGTTCGTCGTGCCGAACCTGGTCCGCCCGCACCTGATGCCACCGGTCACGATCTCCCGGCCGATGACGGCCGACGCGATCAACGAGGCGCGCGGGCTGGGCAGCATCACCGGCGCCCCGGTGGTCAAGGGCCTGGCCGTGCCCGACGCCTGGGTCAGCGACGTCAGCGAGCTGCGTACCGCGGACGGCCGGCCGCTCGCGGCGGACCGCTTCGATCACTGCTTCCTCGACCCGCCGCGCACCGGGGCCACCGGCACCTTCGGCGACACGGCGGTCTGCCTGGGCCGGCTCGACCTGCACGTGCGGCTGTCGTACCAGCCGAACCGGCGCTACTGGACGTTCCAGTGGCTCGAACTGGGCAGCTACCTGGCGCTGGCCGGGCTGCTGGCCGGCTTCGGCCACTGGCGGATCCGCCGCCGGGCCGGCTGACCGTCGCACGGATGGCCCCGGCGGCGACACGCCGCCGAGGGCTGCCCGGCCGGGGCATCGGCGGGGAAGAATGGCCGGATGGTCGTTCCCCGCCCCCGCCCGCCCCTGCTGATCCGGCCGGTCCGCGAGCCGGCCACCGTGCCGCCGCCGCTGGACGGGCCGTGGGCCCCGTCCGACGTCCGGCTCGACCGGGCCGAGCTGCTGCCGCTGCCCGACGGCGCGCACGGGCCGGAGGACGTGCTGATCGACCCGGACGGCCGGGCGATCAGCGGCGACGAGGACGGCCGGCTCTGGTGGTGGCCGGCGGACGCCCCGGCCGGCACCCGCCCGACCCTCCTCGCCGAGACCGGCGGCCAGCCGCTCGGCGTCGAACTGGACCCGGTCGACGGCGGCCTCGTGGTCTGCGACGCGTACCGGGGGCTGCTGCGGGTCACGCCCGACGGGGCGGTGCACGAGCTGTCCGGCACGGCGCCGCCGGTGCACCTGGCCGACAACGCCACGGTGGCCCGGGACGGCACGATCTACTTCACCGACAGCTCGGACCGGTTTCCCCTGTCGCACTGGAAGCGGGACCTGCTGGAGCACCGACCCAACGGCCGGGTGCTGGCGTACGACCGGCGCAGCGGGCGGACCGACGTGGTGGCGGACGGGCTCTACTTCCCCAACGGGGTGGCGCTGACCCCGGACGAGTCGGCGCTGATGCTGGTGGAGACGGCCACCCACCGGCTGCTGCGGATCGACCTGCCGGACGGCCGGGCGACCGTGCTGACGGATCTGCCGGCGTACCCGGACAACGTCTCCGCGGTGGGCGACGGGACCTACTGGATCGCCCTGCCCAGCCCCCGGCTGCCGATCATGGAGAGGCTGCTGCCGCATCCCCGGGTCCGTCAGCTCGTCGCCCTGCTGCCGGGCGCCGTGCAGCCGCAGCCGCGCCGGTACGGACTGGTCGCGCTGGTCGACGGCGCCGGGCGGGTGCTGCGCACGCTGCACGGGCCGAGCGGGGCGTACCCGATGGTCACCGGCGTGCGGCAGCACGGCGGCCAGCTCTGGCTGGGCAGCCTGACCGCGACCGGGGTGGCCCGGGTCGACCTCGGCTGACCGGGGCGACGACGGGCCGGCCCGCGGTTGCCGCGAGCCGGCCCCTGGCCGTTCCTCCCCGGTGGTCTCAGCCGCCGCTGACGCTCTTGGACGGAGCGGGGGCGGGCGCCGAGCCGCCGGCCACCGCGCCCGGGTGGGGCGTGGCGCTGGGCGTGGGCTTCAGCCCGGCCGGTACGGGCAGCGCACTGCCCTTGATGAACTCGTCCCAGCTCACGTTCCAGGCTGTGAAGCCGTTGCCCTGGTCCAGCTTCACCTCGGTGCCCTTGACCGTGACCGGGTCACCGATCTGCGTGATGCCCATCAGCCAGTCCGCGGCCGCGGCCGAGACGTTGGTGCAGCCGTGTGAGGTGTTGTTGGAGCCCTGCTCCCCCTCCGACCACGGGGCGGAGTGGATGAACTCGCCGCCCCAGGTGAGCCGCTGCGCGTCGTCCACGTCGACCACGTAGCCGCCGTTCGGGTCACCCCGGGTGTCGAAGGTGGTCCGGTCGAACTTCTCCATGATCACCATCGTGCCGCTGGAAGTCGGCGTACTCGGCTTGCCGAGACTCACCGGGATCTTGCGGAGCAGCTTGCCGTCCTGGTAGACGGACATCTGCTTGGTGGCGTTGTCGATGTCCAGCGAGACCTGCCGGCCGATCTTGGAGGTCGCCGTGTGGTCGGCGTCCCCGATGGCGTCCTTGCCGATCGGCAGCCCTTCCAGGGCGCTCCGTACGCTGATCTTCGTGCCGCTCTTCCACCGGTCGGGCGCCCGGTACTCGACCTGCTTACCGTCGGACTCCCAGGACCAGGCGCCCGGCTGCGGCGGGTCGGTCTTCACGAACAATCGGCGCTGCACGTCCGCCCTGGCCTCTTTCGGAATGGGCGGATCGAATGTGACGACCACCGGCATCGCCGACCCGTACGTCTGATTGCTGGTGAAAAGCAATTCGCTGGTGACGGCCTGTTTGGTGGATTTCGCCATCGTGGTGAAGGTCGTCTTCTGCGTGGTCGTCCGCCCGGAATCGCCGCTCGCGGTCACCTCCGCGGTGTACGTCCGGGAGTTCTCCAACGGGCGGGCGGGCACCCAACTCGACCCGTCCTCACGCGGCTCCGCCGGCACCGCCCGGCCCTTGTCGTCGGTGAGCTTCACGGCGGTGATCTTCCCGCCGCTCACCTTGGCACCCACCTCGGCGCTGACCGGCACGTCCTTCGTCCGGTCGGCCGGGGTCAGGCTCACCGACGGCGGGGCCGCCTTGCCGTGGCCCGGTTTCAGGGCCGACTTCTCGCCGGCTGTGCACGCCCCGATCGCCAGTGGAGTGGCTGCGATGGTTACCGCAAATAGCGTCAATCGCCGCCTCAGGTCCATATTCCGCACCCCATTTCCAACTCCCCCTTGGTTGACATTCTGTACGGCCGCCGGAGCGCCGTGGCATATTCGGCGGAATTGCTCGCCCAGGGCTACCTCGATTTGCGCCGCCGCGTACGGAAATGGGAATCGGCGGCGCGGAAAGGGCCGTGCGTCCCCGCCTGCGCCGGGTCGTGCCGCACGGGGCGGGACGACCGGTTCAGCCCGCGCCCTCGGCGCCGTGGTTGCGTTCCCAGCGGCCCCCGTCCGGCGGCGTGTCCAGCCGGATGGCGCCCTGCGCGTTGCCGGCCAGGTCGTTGTCCACGACCCGGCAGTCCACACAGCTGCCCCGCGCCGTGACCCAGATCCCGTGGGTCTGGGCCTGCGGCCGGCGGCTGTCCCAGATCCGGTTCCCCCGGATGCTGGCCGCCTGGAGGGTGGCGTTCACCGTGAGGCCGGCCCGCGTGGCCGGCGCGGCGGGCAGCTCGTACGGGGTCCCCGGCATCGGGGTGTCCGCGCTCCAGCCGGTGAAGGCGTCTGGACGGATGGGCGCCAGGGTCAGCGTGGCCGCGTCGTTCGCCGCCACCGCGGCGATCCGCTCGCCGACCCGCACGACCTTGCCCCGGTGCTCGTCGTGCTGCCAGTTCGCCCGCCGGTCGACCACCTGCTTCTCGCTGTAGCGGACCGAGTCGCCGCCGCCCCGGGCGGCCCCGCCGCACTGCCGGCCGTTGTTCCGGATCCGGTTGTTCACGATCATCGCGTCGGTGATCGGCCGGTCGATCCGGATCGCGTCGAGGCTGTTGCCGTAGAAGTCGTTGCTCTCCAGCACGATCTCCCGCGCGTGCTCCTGCTCCTCGGCGCCGAGGCTGCGCTGGTGGTAGCCGTACCGGCCGTTGCCGCTGATCCGGTTGCCCCGGATGGTGTACGGGCCGGCGGTGTTGCCGATGCTGACCCCGTCGCGCAGGTTGCCGTCGATCACGCAGTCGCTCACGATGCCGCCCCGGCCCGCGGCGTGCGTGGTGCCCTTGGCGGAGGCGTGGAAGCCCGCCTCCAGGTTGCCGGTCATCGTGCAGGCCGAGACGATCAGCCCGTTGGCCCCCCAGTCCGAGATGCCGAACCGGTTGCCCTGGGCGTGGCAGCCGATGATCCGGATGCCCCGCGGCCGCAACTCGCCGGCCTTCTGCAGCTCCAGGAAGATCCCGTTGGTGGCGTTGCCGACCGCCGAGCAGTTGACGATGTTCAGCCGCTCCACGCTTCCCCACCCGCCGATGCCGATGCCGATGCCGGCGCCGCCCATCTCGGTGCCGTTGTCCAGCCGGCCGCAGCCGGCCACCAGCACCCCGTCGATCAGGCTGTCCTGGAGGAAGTCGCAGCCCAGCCCGGTGGCCGCGGTGTGGTGGATGTAGAGGTTGCGGAACACGCCCCGGACCACGTACTGCAGGCCCAGTCCCTTGGCGAGCGGGTTGTACTCGGCCGACGCCACCCCCGAGCCGTCGATCTCGAAGTCGGCGAAGGTGCAGTACGCCAGGTGCCGTTCCCGGTCGGCGCCGTGCAGCGCGGCGGTGTGGAAGGCCAGCGGGGTGGGGTCGGCCCGGTTGCCGGAATTGCTCAGCACGAAACGGGTGGCGCCGGGACCGGCCCCGACCAGCGAGACGCCGGCCCGCCAGACGGTGCCGGCGTCCCGGATCGAGTAGACCCCCGGCGGGCAGTAGATCACCCGGGCCCGCCCGTCGGCGGCGTACGCGTCCCCCAGCCGGTCGACCAGGGCGGCGAACGCCGGCTGGTCGTTGGTCGTCCCGTCCCCGGTCAGGCCGTGGTCCCGCGCGTTGCACAGCAGTGGCGCACCGGCCACCGGGTACGCGCGCACGCCGGTGGCCGTGGGCACGTGCGGATACGTCATCCGTCCCTCCCCCTCGACGACCGGGCCCGCTTTCCCGGTCGGGCGCAGGAGAAACAGCCCGGCCCCGGCCCCGAGGGTGGCCGCGAAGGACGCGTTGGGGCACTGCCAGGACCTGCTGGCGCTGGCGCCGACGACCGGTT
>NZ_JBSGJR010000383.1:0-6889 GCF_053605645.1 Micromonospora sp. NPDC003776 | reverse complement strand
GGGCCGGCCGGGTCCGGTCGGAACCAGGGCCGGGACCGGGGCCGGCGCCGGGACCGGGGGCGGGCTGGTGCCGGGCCGGAGGGGTTGGAGATGGGAAAGGGGCGGCCGGCGGGTGGCCGGACGCCCCTTTCTCGCGGGGTTCGGGTCAGGAACCGAGGTTGCTCAGGTTGATCGCGGCGCCGGCGATCGCGCTGATGATGGAGAGGATGATGCCGACGCCGCCGCAGATCAGGGCCGCCTTGACCTGGCCGCCGTTGGTCGCCTCGCCCGCCTGGACCTTCTTCTGGCCGAGGAAACCGAGCACCAGGCCGGCGATGCCGCCGATGAAGCCCAGCGGGGTGCAGCAGAGGGCGAACACGATGGACGCGATGCCGGCGATCATGCCGATCAGGCCGAGGGTGTTGTTCTGCCCCTGCGCCTGCGGGTAGCCGGCGGCCGGGTACTGCGGCGCGGCGCCGTACGGCTGCTGCTGCCCGTACGGGTCCTGGTACGGCTGCTGCTGCCCGTAGGGCTGGCCCGAGCTGGGCTGCTGCCCGTACGGCTGCCCGGAGGTCGGCTGGCCGTAGGGCTGCCCGGAGGTCGGCTGGCCGTACGGCTGCCCGGAGGTCGGCTGCTGCCCGTACTGCGGGGCCTGCGGCGGCTGGGCGTACGGGTCCTGCCCGTACGGCTGGCCCGAGGTGGGCTGCTGCCCGTACTGCGGCGCCTGCGGCGGCTGCGCGTACGGGTCGTACTGCGGGGAGGTCGGGTCCTGGTGGGGCGGCTGCTGCTGGCCGTACGGGTCCTGACCGGGGTAACCGGGCTGCATTGCTGAGTGCTCCTCAAACTGGGGGGTCGACGTCCGTGGTCGGTTTGCTGCCGCTCATCATTCCGCCCAGCACCGGGACGCCGCGGCAGACGGGCCCGGGACCAAGGTCACGATGTCGACGCCCGGCCGCCGGGAAACCGGACACCGGGCGACGGCAGCGTATCGTGCCGGTGCCACCGGGGAGATCACCCGCAAGCCGGCCGCCCGAGCGCTGGACCTGCCTTCCGGCCCGATAGGGTTGCGCGGTGACCGAGCCCGCGTCCGTCGCCCGCCTCGTCGTCCTCGTCTCCGGCTCCGGCAGCAACCTTCAGGCGCTGCTGGACGCCGCCGCCGACCCCGGGTACGGGGCGCGGGTCGTCGCCGTCGGCGCCGACCGGGACGGGATCGCCGGCCTGGACCGGGCCGCCGCGGCCGGGGTGCCGGCGTTCGTTGAGCGGCTGAAGGACCATCCGACCCGCGAGGACTGGGACAAGGCGCTCACCGCCCGGGTGGCCGAGCACGAGCCGGACCTGGTGATCAGCGCGGGCTTCCTCAAACTGGTCGGCCCGCACTTCCTGGCCGCGTTCGGCGACCGCTACCTCAACACACACAACACCCTGCTGCCGGCGTTCCCCGGCATCCATGGCCCCCGGGACGCCCTCGCGTACGGCGTGAAGCTCACCGGGGCCACCCTGTTCTTCGTCGACGCCGGGATGGACACCGGCCCGATCGTCGCCCAGGTCGCCGTGCCGGTGCTGGACGACGACGACGAGGAGACGCTCACCGAGCGCATCAAGGAGGCCGAGCGGCGCCAGCTCGTCGAGCAGGTCGGTCGGCTGGTCCGTGAAGGTTGGACGATCACCGGCAGAAAGGTCACCGTTCCGTGAGCACCTCTGAGGACGCCCGTCGCCCGATCCGGCGGGCGCTGGTCAGCGTCTACGACAAGACCGGCCTGGTCGAGCTGGCCCGGGCCCTGCACGAGGCCGGGGTGGAGATCGTCTCCACCGGCAGCACCGCCTCGACGATCTCCGGGGCCGGTGTGCCGGTGACCCCGGTCGAGCAGGTGACCGGCTTCCCGGAGATCCTCGACGGCCGGGTGAAGACCCTGCACCCGAAGATCCACGGCGGTCTCCTCGCCGACCTGCGCAAGGACGCCCACGCCGCTCAGCTCGCCGAGCACGGCATCGCGGGCATCGACCTGCTGATCTCCAACCTGTACCCGTTCCAGGCCACGGTCGCCTCCGGCGCGGACCAGGACGAGTGCGTCGAGCAGATCGACATCGGTGGCCCGGCCATGGTCCGCGCCGCGGCCAAGAACCACGCCTCGGTGGCCGTGGTGACCGACCCGGCGGCGTACCCGGCGCTGCTGGCCGCGCTCGCGGAGGGCGGTTTCACGCTGGCCCAGCGTCGCGCGCTCGCCGCCCGCGCGTTCGCCGACATCGCCGAGTACGACGTGGCCGTGGCCGAGTGGTTCGCCGCGACCGTGGCACCGGCGGCCGACGGGTGGCCGGAGTTCGCCGGCCGGTCGCTGCGGCGGCAGGCGGTGCTGCGGTACGGCGAGAACCCGCACCAGGCGGCGGCGCTCTACGCCGACCCGGCCAGCCCCGCCGGCCTGGCCCAGGCGGAGCAGTTGCACGGAAAGGAGATGTCCTACAACAACTACGTCGACGCGGACGCCGCCTGGCGGGCCGCGAACGACTTCCCCGAGCAGCCGGCGGTGGCGATCATCAAGCACGCCAACCCGTGCGGCATCGCGGTCGGGGCGGACGTGGCCGAGGCGCACCGCAGGGCGCACGCCTGCGACCCGGTGTCCGCGTACGGCGGCGTGATCGCGGTGAACCGGCCGGTGAGCGTCGAGCTGGCCCGGCAGGTGGCGGAGATCTTCACCGAGGTGCTGGTGGCACCCGGCTTCGACGAGGGCGCGGTGGAGATCCTGCGGGCCAAGAAGAACCTCCGGCTGCTGCGCGCCCCGGAGTTCGCCCCGCTGCCGGCGGAGTGGCGGCAGGTCACCGGCGGCGTGCTGGTGCAGCTGCGGGACGCGATCGACGCGGAGGGCGACGACCCGGCGCACTGGCGGCTGGCCACCGGCGAGGCGGCCGACGAGGCGACCCTGCGGGACCTGGCGTTCGCCTGGCGGGCCGTACGGGCGGTGAAGAGCAACGCGATCCTGCTGGCCAAGGAGGGTGCCACGGTGGGCGTCGGGATGGGCCAGGTCAACCGGGTGGACTCGGCGCAGCTCGCGGTCAACCGGGCCGGCGCCGACCGGGCCCGGGGCGCGGTCTGCGCCTCGGACGCCTTCTTCCCGTTCGCCGACGGCCCCCGGATCCTCATCGAGGCCGGTGTCCGGGCGATCGTCCAGCCGGGTGGCTCGATCCGGGACGAGGAGACCATCGCGGCCTGCAAGGAGGCCGGCGTGACCATGTACCTCACCGGCACCCGGCACTTCTTCCACTGACCGGGTAGGACGACGGGGGCGTGGCCGATCGGCCCCGCCCCCCGTTTCACGTAACGGATGCCCGGCGGAAAACGCTGTCACGCCAGCCGCGCTGACCAGCCGAAAGTACGACGCCATCCCGTTGCCGGGTTGTGAAAGTTGTTGCTAGCGTTGTCCCGCAGCAAGCGATCGACCCTCCCCGTTCTCTCCGCCGCCCGCTCCCGCCCGCGGCCACCGTGCCGCCCGCGCTGCCTCCCCCTCTCCAGACAGGTTTGCCCATGCGCGTACTCGACCGGTTGACCGCCGTCGTCGTCGCGCTGGCGTTCGTGCTGGCCGGGCTGGGCGTACCCTGCTGCGGCGAGACCCTTGAGCCCGGCGCGGTGGTCACCGCCGCGCACCGGTCGATCGTCCACGACGGCCCGTCCGCTCTTCCTCCGGACGGACGGTCCGTCGACGCACCGGTCACCACACCGGACCGTCCCGCCCCGCCCTCCGGCGACCCCCGAGCCGTCGGCGCGCGCCTCACGCACCCCGACGCTTCGTCGGAGCAGTGGACGGAAGTCTCCGGCGGACCCTGTGGTGACCACCGCGCCGGCGTCGCCACCAGCGACGGACCGGACGATCTCCTCCTGGCCGCGCCCCTGCGCGTCGTCGGTGCCCCGCATTCGGTGGTCGCGCCGACCCGCTACCGGGAGCCGGCCGTGTCGCTGCTGCCGCGCGGCAGCCTGCCCAGCCGGGCTCCGCCGGCTATCGCCTGACCCTTCCCCGCTCCGCCCATCGGGTGTGGACCCGCCGTCCGCCCGCCGGGGTCGAGCCGGCCGAGGGTCGACTGCGGACGGTCGCCGTCCGATCACCGAAGCGCCATGGTCGCCATCCGTCGTCCATGGTTCCCCCACCCGAGCGGACCGCTCGGGGACCCCTTGAATCCGGAGGATTCACATGTCCAAGTCCCGCTGGCGCAAGCCGGCGACAATCGCGGGCGCGCTGGTGCTCACCGCCGCGCTCGGTGGCGTCGTCGCCACCAACCACGAGGTGCAGGAGAAGCTCGGTCTGGCCGACGAGGCCGGCGCCAACATGCCCTGGCACCCCAGGGAGTTCATGGAGATGGCGGCCGGGGAGGACCCGGGCGAGGCCGGCGAGGAGGCCTTCGAGGCGCGGACCATCGCCGAGCAGTTCGCCCAGGCCCGGTACGCCCCGGGCATCGTCTCGCCGGGCGCGTACTCGAACGCGCTGAGCCAGCTGAACGGCATGGCCGCCACCAACGGCAGCTGGCGCGAGGTCACCAAGATCAAGTACGACGGTGACGACCCGCGCTACCGCGACTACGCGTCCAACTCCTCCGGGGGCGCCGGCCTGGTCACCGGCCGGATGACGGGCCTGGCCGCGGACAACAACGGTTACGTGTACGCGGCCGGCGCGGACGGTGGCGTGTGGCGTTCCTCGACCGGCGGCGGGAGCTGGACGCCGATCGCGGACGCGCTGCCCACCCTGTCCAGCGGCGACGTCGTGCTCGCCACCGACGGCTCGCTCTGGTACGCGACCGGCGAGGCGAACACCGGCGCCACCTCGTACGTGGGCGCCGGGGTCTACCGGCTGGCCAACCCGCGGACCGGTTCGTTCAAGGCGACCGACCGGGTCGGCGGGACCGAGCTGGAGAGCACGGTCATCAACAAGCTGCGGTTCTTCGACGGCAAGGTCTGGGCCGCCACCAACCGGGGCCTGTACTCGCACGCGATGGGCAGCACCTCCGGCGCCTGGAAGCTGGAGTTCACGCCGAACCCGAGCTACCTGCCGGGCGGCGCGGACGCGGGCGCCGCGAACGCCGCGTACAAGAACATCGTCAACGACGTGGCGGCGGACCCGCGCAACCCGAAGCACGTGGTGGTCGCCTCGGCCTGGCGGTCCGGTGACACCTACAACGGTTTCTACGAGACCGCGGACTACACCGCCGGCAGCTGGGCGAAGGTCAACCCGACCGGCGCGATGCCGGCCGACGACATCGGCTACGTGACCTTCGCCTTCTCCGCCGACGGCGGCAAGCTCTACGCGATCAACCAGTCGCCGAGCCTGCTGAACAAGCCCGTCGGCAACGTGAACAGCTACCTGGACGGCATCTACGTCTCCAACAACGGCAACCCGGCCGGCCCGTGGAGCAAGATCGCCGACTCGTCGAAGCTGGGCAACTCCGGCTCCGCGCTCAAGCAGACGGTGATCGGCAAGGGCTACGGCCCGGGCATCCAGGCCTGGTACAACCAGTTCCTGACGGTGGACCCGGCCAACCCGAACCACCTCTGGGCCGGCCTGGAGGAGGTCTACGAGTCGTACGACGCGGGCGCCAACTGGAAGACCGTGGGTCCGTACTGGAACTTCGGCTTCTCCTGCTGGAGCATCTACGACTCGCAGAACAAGTGCAACAAGACCACCCACTCCGACCAGCACTCGGTGGCGGTCGGCAACGGCTTCGTCTACGTCGGCAACGACGGCGGTGTCTACCGCCGGCCGATCAACGGCAAGACCGACAAGGACGGGCACGCCACCGACTGGCAGAGCCTGAACGACGGCACCATCGACGCCCTCCAGTACTACTCGGTGTCGCTGGGCAAGGACCCGGCGAAGGCCGGCACCATCGTCGGCGGTGGTCTCCAGGACAACGGCGTGTCGATCCTGCGCGCCGGCGACACCGTGATGGGTTCCAACTTCGGTGGTGACGGCGGCGACGGCTTCGCCGACCCGGCCAACGGCTGCCGGCAGGTGCAGGAGTACACCAACCTGGCCATGCGGGTGACCGAGAACTGCAACGCCAACCCGGGTCCGGGCACCGCGGACACCTCCACCTCGCGGGACATCCAGCCGTACACCTCGTCGCCGGGCGACGAGCTGGCCCGGTTCATCGCGCCGTTCGCGCCGGACGACCACGACGCCAACGTCTGGGTCGCCGGTGGCCAGCACGTCTGGGTGAACACCAAGGGCTACGCCATCCAGGACGGCAAGGGCTGGACCAACGTGTTCGACCTGGGCGCCGGCCACACCGCCACCTCGGTGGCGGTCTCCAACGGCATGGCGTACGTCGGCTGGTGCGGGCCGTGCAACAACTCCGGGTTCACCCGGGGCGTCGCGGTCGGCAAGGTCAGCGACCCGGCGAGCTGGCACCAGATCAGCCTGCCGGGTGACTTCCCGAACCGGTTCGTGCAGGGCGTCGGGATCGACCCGGCGAACGGCGCGCACGCCTTCCTCGCCGTCAACGGGTTCTCCCGCCGGTTCACCGAGGGCCCCGGCGCCGGCTACGGCCACGTCTTCGAGACCACCGACGCGGGCGCGACCTGGAAGGACGTCTCGGCGAACCTGCCGGACGTGCCGGCCAGCTCGATCAAGGAGCTGTCCAACGGCGCGCTGGTGCTCGCCACCGACCTGGCCACGTTCTACCGCGCGCCCGGCGCCACCACCTGGCAGCGGCTCGGCTCCGGCCTGCCGCTGACCGTCGGCATGGACGTCGAGTACAACGCGGTGGACAACTCGGTCTACGTCGCGACCCACGGCCGCGGCATCTGGGCGTTCAACCTCGCCCAGCTCTGAGGCGTCGTCCGGTCCGGTGCGGCCCCCAGCCCCCCCGGGCGGGCGGCGGGCGCGGGGAGGAGGGGGGCGGCGCCGGCGGGGGGGGGGGGGGGGGCGTC
>NZ_JBSGJR010000382.1:0-6900 GCF_053605645.1 Micromonospora sp. NPDC003776 | reverse complement strand
TTGACGTTGATCGGTCAGGTGTTGACGCTCTTTCGGTCAGCGGCGGCCGGTCTCGGCCGACTGCCTGTTGGAGCGCCGCGGAACGGCCTTCGAGCAGCGCCGTAGCGCACCGCGCGGCGGACCGCCTCGGCCTCCCGGGCGGCGCTGATCACCAGTACGTCGCAGTCGTGCCGGGCGGCCCGGATCCGGGTCACCACGTCCAGGCCGAACATGTCGGGCAGGTAGAGGTCGAGCAGGACCAGGTCGGGGCGGAGCTGGTCAACCGCGGCCACCGCCTGCTCGCCGGTGCTGGCGGTGCCGACCACCCGGAAGCCGCCGATCCGCTCGACGAAGCCACGGTGGATCCGGGCGACCATGAAGTCGTCGTCGACGACGAGTACGTCGATCATCTCGCCTCCTGCCACACGTTCCGCGGCACCGACATTCGCGCGCTGAACATCGCGCCCTCGTCGGTGTTCGTCACCGCGACCTCGCCGCCGCGACGGTGACAGACCAACCGGGTGAGCGCCAATCCGATGCCGCGCTCGCCGCCCTGGGCCGCCTTCGTGGTGAAGCCGTGGGTGAACACCTCCTGGGCCAGTTCCGGCGCCACCCCGGGGCCGGAGTCGCGGACGATGATCTCCACCGAGGCGGCGTCCTGGCGCAGCTCGACCTCGACCCAGGCGGGGCGGTCGGACGCGTCGGCGGCCACCGCCTCGACCGCGTTGTCCACCAGGTTGCCGAGCACGGTGGCCACGTCCGCGGCCAGTTCCGGCGGCAGCCGGTCCAGCCCGGTCCGCTCGGAGATCCGCAGTTCCACCCGGCGCTCGGCGGCGACCGCCGACTTGGCCATGACCAGGGCCGCCACCGCCGTGTCGTGGATCCGGCTGGTGACGGTGAGGTCCAGCGAGGCGCGGTGCCGGCTGAGCGCGTCGACGTACCGGACCACCTCGTCGTGCTCGCCGATCTGGATCAGTCCGGAGATGGTGTGCAGCTGGTTGGCGAATTCGTGGGTCTGCGCCCGGAGCAGCTCCGTGGTGCTGCGGAAGCCACCGAGCTCCTGCTCCAGCCGGGCCAGCTCGGTCCGGTCCCGCAAGGTGGTGACGGAGCCGAGCCGGCGGCCGTCCTTGCGGACGGTCATCCGGTTCATCACCAGCACCCGGCCGCCCCGGACCACCACCTGGTCCCGGGCCTCCGGGCCGCTGCCCGCCCCGGCCAGCACGTCCCGCAGCCGGCCGTTGATCCGTAGCTCGGCGAGGCTGCGGCCGAGGCAGTGCTCGGGCAGGTCGAGCAGTCGCCGGCCGACCGCGTTGACCAGGGTCACGCGGTGCTGCGGGTCCAGCGCGATCACCCCTTCGGCGATGCCGTGCAGCAACGCCTCCCGGTGCTCGGCCAGGCCGGCGATCTCCCGGGGCTCCAGGCCGAGGGTCTGGCGTTTGATCCGGCGGGCCAGCAGCCACGATCCGACCACCCCGAGGGCGCAGGCGATGCCCAGGTAGGTGAGCAGGTAGGAGGAGGCCCCGACGAGCCGCTCCGACCAGGTCGGCGCCGCCTCGCCGACCACCACCACGCCGAGGTACCGGCCGAGGTTCCGGCCCGGGACGTCGCCGAGCACCGGCACCTGGGCCACCAGTTCCCGGGCCCCGTCGACCTCCAGCTCGCCGAACCAGCTCCGGCCGCCCGCCACCCGCGGATCGCCGAGCTCCACCCGGCTGCCGACCAGCGTCGGATTGGTCGAGGCCACCACCCGGCCCCGGGCGTTCGCGACGGTCACCGAGGTGACACCGTAGGTGAGGATGTTCTGCAGCAGCGGGGCGATGGCCTCGCCGGGTGAGGGCTGGTCGAGCTGGTCGCGGAGCAGGGGGCTGCCGCCGAGCCGTTCGCCGAGGGTGGCGACCCGGCGTCCCTCGACCCGGTTGAAGGTCGCCGCCGACTGGGCCAGCGAGACGGCGGCCACCGCCACCAGCACGACGACGATGATCGCGAGCTGGAGGATCAGCAGCTGCCCGGCGAGCGTACGGCGCCGGGACGTGACCGCGACCACAAAGACCTCAACTTCCGCTGGTGACACAACGCAGACAAGCTGCCCGGGTGGAAGCCACCATCTTGCCGCTGGACTCATTCGAAACGGAAGAGAAACAAGATGGCAACTAGGAGAAACGTGCTGGTCATGGGGGTCGCCGCCGCCACGGCGCTGGCCCTGGGTGCCTGTGGCGCCACCGCCGACAAGAACGAGGGCGGCTCCAGCAACGACGGCAAGCCGGTCAGCGGACTGCGGATCATGGTGCCGAACACCCCCGGTGGCGGATACGACACCACCGCCCGGACCGCCGCGAAGGTGATGGAGGACGCCAAGATCGCCACCGGCGTGCAGGTGTTCAACCTGCCCGGCGCGGGCGGCACGGTCGGCCTCCAGCGCACCGTGAACGAGAAGGGCAACGGCAAGCTCGCCATGCAGATGGGCCTGGGCGTGGTCGGTGCCTCGTACACCTCCAAGTCCGCGGCGACGCTGACCCAGACCACCCCGCTGGCCAAGCTGATCGAGGAGGCCGGCGCCATCGTGGTGCCGAAGAACTCCCCGTACAAGACCATCAACGATCTGGTCGCGGCGTGGAAGGCCAACCCGAAGGGCATCGCGGTCGGCGGCGGCTCCTCGCCGGGTGGCCCGGACCACCTGCTGCCCATGCAGCTCGCCAAGACCGTCGGCATCGACCCCAAGCAGGTCAACTTCGTCTCGTACGACGGCGGCGGCGAGCTGCTGCCGGCCGTGCTCGGCGGCAAGGTGGCCTTCGGCGCCAGCGGCTTCGGCGAGTTCCTCGACCAGGTCGAGGCGGGCCAGATCCGCGTCCTCGCGGTGACCAGCGAGGCGCCGATCGAGGCGCTCAAGGACGTGCCGACCCTGAAGTCCTCCGGCATCGACCTGGTCTTCACCAACTGGCGGGGCATCGTCGCGCCGCCAGGCATCAGCGACGCCGACAAGAAGGTCTGGATCGACGCGCTGACCAAGATGCACGATTCCGACGAGTGGAAGGCCGAGCTGAAGAAGCGCGGCTGGACCGACGCGTTCGTCACCGGCGACGAGTTCGGCACCTTCCTGACCGAGCAGGACAAGGCCGTGGCGGACGTGCTCAAGCAGCTCGGGTTGGCATGAGCGGCATGGCCACGCGACCGGACCGGGGCGGCGACCTGCCGTCCCGGCCTCCGGGCGTACCCGAGATCCCGGCGCAGCCGACCCCGGTCGACGCGCCGGCCGAGGCGGCCCCCACGCCGGCACCCCGGTCGGCCGAGCGGGCCGCGACCGGACCGGACAGCGCCGGGCCGGGCGAACCGGGCGAACCGGGCCAGCAGGCAGAGCCGGCGGCGACCGCCGACGGCGAGGCGGCGGCCCCGGAGGGGGAAGCCGCCCGCCGGCCGGACCGGGCCCAGTACGGCGTCTGTGCGTTCCTCGCCCTGGTCGGCGGGCTGGTGATCTTCGACGCGACGACCCGGATCGGGAGCGCGATCAACACCGCTGACCCGATCGGCCCCAAGGCGGTGCCGATCCTGCTCGGCGTGCTGCTGCTGATCATCGCGGCGATCTACGCGGTGGACGTGGCCCGCGGCGGCGCCGGCGAGCCGGAGGCTGGCGAGGACGTCGACCTGACCACCCCCATCGACTGGCGAACGGTGCTGCTGCTGATCGGCGCGTTCCTGGTCAACGCCGTGCTCATCGAGCCGCTCGGTTGGGTGATCAGCGGGACGATCCTCTTCTGGGGTTCGGCGTTCGCGCTGGGCAACCGCCACTACGTCCGGAACCTGCTGATCGCCGTCGCGCTGTCGCTGATCACGTTCTACACCTTCGCCATCGGGCTCGGCGTCGACCTGCCCGCCGGCGTACTGCAAGGGATCCTGTAGATGGACAACCTCGCCAACCTGCTCGACGGGTTCGGCCATGTGCTGACCCCGATGAACCTGCTGTTCGCGGTGCTCGGCGTGACCATCGGCACCGCCGTCGGCGTGCTCCCCGGTATCGGGCCGGCGATGACCGTGGCGCTGCTGCTGCCGGTGACCTACGGGATGGAGCCGGCCCAGGCCTTCATCATGTTCGCCGGCATCTTCTACGGCGGCATGTACGGCGGCTCGACCACCTCGATCCTGCTGAACACCCCCGGCGAGTCGTCGTCGGTGGTGACCGCGATCGAGGGCAACAAGATGGCGAAGGCCGGCCGGGCCGCCCAGGCCCTGGCCACCGCGGCGATCGGCTCGTTCGTCGCCGGCACCATCGCCACCCTGCTGCTGGTGGTGGTCACCCCGCCGGTGGTGTCGTTCGCGATCAGCCTCGGCTCGCCCGACTTCTTCGCGCTGATGCTGCTGTCGTTCGTGTCCGTCACCGCGGTGCTCGGCGCGTCCCGGGTACGCGGCTTCGCCTCGCTGCTGCTCGGCCTGGTGATCGGCGTGATCGGCATCGACCAGTCGGGCCAGCAGCGGCTCACCTTCGGGCTGCCGCAGCTCGCCGACGGCATCGACATCGTCGTGGTGGCGGTCGGCATCTTCGCCGTGGGCGAGGCGCTCTGGATCGCCGCGCACCTGCGCCGCAAGGCCGGCGAGGTGATCCCGGTGGGCCAGCCGTGGATGGGGAAGCAGGACTGGAAGCGGTCCTGGAAGCCGTGGCTGCGCGGCACCGCGTACGGGTTCCCGTTCGGTGCGGTGCCCGCCGGTGGGGCGGAGATCCCGACCTTCCTGTCGTACGTCACCGAGAAGAAGCTGTCGAAGCACCCGGAGGAGTTCGGCCGGGGCGCGATCGAGGGCGTCGCCGGCCCGGAGGCCGCCAACAACGCCTCGGCCGCCGGCACGCTGGTGCCGATGCTGGCGCTCGGCCTGCCCACCAACGCCACCGCCGCGGTGATGCTCGCCGCCTTCGAGGGGTACGGCATCCAGCCGGGCCCGCTGCTCTTCTCGAAGGAGTCCACCCTGGTGTGGACGCTGATCGCCAGCCTCTTCATCGGCAACCTGCTGCTGCTGGTGCTCAACCTGCCGCTCGCCCCGGCCTGGGCGCGCCTGCTGAGGATCCCGCGCCCGTATCTCTACGCCGGGATCCTCTTCTTCGCCTCGATGGGCGCGTACGCGGTGAACGCCCAGCCGTTCGACCTGTTCCTGCTGCTCGCCCTGGGCCTGCTCGGCTTCGGCATGCGGCGCTTCGGGCTGCCGATCCTGCCGCTGATCGTCGGCATCATCCTCGGCCCGCGCGCCGAGCTGCACGGCCGGCGGGCGCTGCAGCTCTCCGGCGGTGAGCTGCACGGGCTGATCGGCGGCTGGGTGTCCTGGGTGATCTACGCCACGATCGCCGTGGTGCTGCTGTGGCCGCTGATCGGCCGGTTCGTGGTCCGTCCGCTGCGCGGAAGGTTGGTGACGGGATGACCGTCCTGGTGGGGTACGTGCCCTCTCCGCTCGGTGAGGCGGCCCTGCAGGCCGCGATCGAGCAGGCCCGGTTCCGCGACGAGCCGGTGCTGGTGGTGAACACCTCGCGCGGCGACGCGTACGTGGACCCGCGCTTCGCCCAGGAGCCGGACCTGGACCGGGTGGTCCGGGAGCTGGTCGCCGCCGGGGTGCCGCACAACGTCCGCCAGCTCATGCGGGGGCGGGACGTCGCCGAGGAGATCGTCGAGATCGTCGAGGCGGAGGACGTCTCGCTGGTCGTGATCGGCATCCGGCACCGCACCCCGGTCGGCAAGCTGATCATGGGTTCGAACGCGCAGGAGATCCTGCTCCGGGTGCCCTGCCCGGTCCTCGCCGTGAAGGCCGACTGAGTGGCGCCCGGGGACTCACCGGTCCCCGGGCGCGTCCAGACCGGCCTGCTGCTCACGCACACCGTCGCGGTGCAGGCGGTCACCTTCATGCTCCGGCCCGCGTCCGCGTACCGGGCGTTGGAGCTGGACGTGCCGGGGGCCTGGCTGGGCGTGCTCGGGGCCAGCTTCGCGGTCGTACCGCTGGTGCTGGCCGTCCCCTCCGGGCACGCCGTGGACCGGCTCGGCGAGCGCCGCGTCGCGCTCGCCGGGTCGGTCCTCCTGGTCGCCGCCGGCCTCGGCTTCGTGCTGCTCGCCGGCTCGGTGGCCGGCCTGGTCCTGGCCAGCATGGCGCTCGGCACCGCGCACCTCTGCGCGGTGGTCGCCCAGCAGGCGCTGGTCGCGAACCGCACCCCGGCCGACCGGTACGACGCGGCGTTCGGCTACTACACCTTCGCCGCCTCCCTGGGGCAGGCCCTCGGCCCCGGGCTGATCGTGCTCTTCGGCGGGGACCGCCCGATCCCCGACACCCGGGCCATCTTCCTCGGCGCCACGGTGGTGGCGCTGCCGCTCCTGGCCGTCGCGCTGTTCCTGCGCCCGTCCGGACACCACCGGGAGGCCACCGACGGCGCCGCCGCCGGTGGGCTGCGCGACCTGCTCCGCCAGCCCGGCCTGGTCCGCGCCCTCACGGTGAGCTGCGTGGTCCTGGCGGCGGTCGACATCACCCTGGTCTACCTGCCCGCGCTCGGCGCGGAACGCGGCATCGCCGCCGGTTCGATCGGCATCCTGCTCGGCGTCCGCGCGGTCGCGTCGATGGCGTCCCGGCTGCTGCTCGGCCGGCTGGTGGCGGCCCTCGGGCGGCGGGTCGTGCTGGTCGGCACCGTGGTGCTCTCCGCCGTCGGACTGGCCCTGCTGCTGCCCCCGCTGCCGTTCGCGGTCCTGCTGGTCGTCGTCGCGGTGGCCGGGCTCGGGCTCGGTGCCGGCCAGCCGCTGACCATGTCGTTCCTGGCCGAGGTGGCGCCGCCCGGGCTGCGCGGCCGGGCCATGTCGCTGCGGCTCACCGGCAACCGCCTCGGCCAGGTGCACATCCCCAGCGCGGCCGGCGCGCTCGCCGCCGGCACCGGCGCGGCCGGCGACCTCGCCTTCACCGCGGCCGGCC
>NZ_JBSGJR010000381.1:0-6927 GCF_053605645.1 Micromonospora sp. NPDC003776 | reverse complement strand
CCATTTCTATCCCATTCTTGCCTACAATCCCCCCAACTCCCCCCCGGGGGGGGGCGGCCGCCCCCGGCCCCGGCGCGGCCCCGGGGGCCCCCCCCCCCGCCCACGGCTGTGTCGCGGGCGATCAGCCCTTGATGTACGGCTTGCCGTCGGCAGCCGGCGCCCGGACCCGGCCGACCAGTCCGGCCACGGCCAGGATCGTCGCCAGGTACGGCAGCATCGCCAGGAACTGGCTCGGGATGCTGCTGCCGATCGCGCCCAGGTAGGTGGCGAGCTGGTCGGCGAAGCCGAAGAAGAGCGCCGCCAGCAGCGCGCCGGTCGGGCTCCACCGGCCGAAGATCAACGCGGCCAGGGCGATGAAGCCCTTACCGCCGATCATGTTCTTGGTGAAGGAGTAGAGCGCCAGGGTGTACGAGGCACCACCCACACCGGCCACCAGACCGGCCATGAGCACGTTGCGGTAGCGCAGCCGCAGCACCTTCACGCCCAGCGTGTCGGCGGCGGTCGGGTGCTCACCCACCGACCGGGTCCGCAGGCCCCACCGGGTACGGAACAGGGCGAAGTGGATGACCAGCACCAGCAGCAGGCCGAGGTAGAGGAAGATGTTGCCCCGGAACAGCGCCGGACCGATCAGCGGGATGTCCTTGAGCAGCGGGATCTCCCAGTTGCTGAACCGCGGCGCGCTGTTGTACTTCGTCGCGTCGGTCTGCATCAGCCGCTCGTAGAGGAAGCCGGTGACACCGACCGCCAGCAGGTTGAGCACGATGCCCATGACCACCTGGTCGACCAGGTAGCGGATGGCGAACACGGCGAGCAGCAGGGAGATCAGGGCACCGCCGATCGCGGCGGCGACCAGGCCGACCCAGACGCTGCCGGAGATGCTGCCGAAGAGCGCGCCGGAGAAGGCGCCCATCAGCAGCTGGCCCTCGATGGCCACGTTCACCACACCGGACCGCTCGCAGAGCACGCCGGCCAGCGCGCCGAAGATCAGCGGCAGGGCCAGGATGAAGGTGCCCCGGACGATGTTCACCAGCGGCATGAAGTTGCGGCCGTCGGGGGCCGCCGAGACCTGCCAGCAGAGGAAGCTCAGCACGAAGCCGACCAGCCCGACCCCGAGCACCAGGGTGAACCAGCGCTTCGGCACGCCGGCGAGCAGCGCGGCGCCGGCCACTGCGGCGATGACCCCGAAGAGGATCGCGCCGACCGTGCCGTTGATCTCCAGCGCGGCGCCGCCCTCGGTCTCGCTGAGCGTGAAGCGGGCCTGCTGACCGGTGGCGAGCGCGCCGAACAGCACCGTCGCGAGCACGCCCAACGCCAGCAGGACGGCGCCGGTCTTGCGGGCGCGCGTCCAGAAGCCCTCGTCGACCGTGGTCACGGCGACCTCGGGGACAGCGGTGGTGGACATGCTCACCAGCCCTTCGCGAGGCTCGTCTGCAACCGGGCCGCGCGGGCGGCCCGGAGCTGGAAGATCGCCTTCACCAGAGCCGGTGCGGCGATGAAGATGACGATGAGCGCCTGGAGCACGGTGACCAGCTCCAGCGAGATCCCGGAGTACGACTGCATCCGGTTGCCGCCGGCCTGGAGGGCGCCGAACAGCAGCGCGGCCAGCAGCACGCCCCACGGCTTCACCCGGCCGAGCAGGGCGACCAGGATGCCGTCGAACCCGATCTGCGCGATCACCAGCGGGGTCAGCGCGTTCGCGGTCGACCCGAGCACCATCTGGCTGCCGCCGAGGCCGGCCAGCAGGCCCGAGATCGCCATCACCAGCACGTACGTCTTGGCGACGCTGATGCCGGCGGTCCGGGCGGCGTCCGGGTTCTCGCCGACCGCGCGGAACTCGAAGCCGAGCGTCGAGCGGTTGAGCAGCCAGGCGACGAACCAGGTGACCAGCACGGCGAGCAGGATGCCGGCGTGCACCCGCAGGTTGTCGCCGAGCAGCCGGGGCAGCTGGGCGGACGACTCGACCGGCTTGCTGATCGCGTCCGACCGGTTCGGGTTCTGCACCCCGCTCTGCACGATGATCCAGGACAGGAAGTAGACCGCCACGTAGTTGAGCATGATCGTGTTGATCACCTCGTGGGCACCGGTCCGCGCCTTGAGGATGCCGGGGATGAAGCCCCAGAGCGCACCGCCGGCCGCGCCGGCGATCAGCGCGACGAGCAGGTGCACCCCGGGCGGCAGCGGCAGCGCGAAGCCGACGAGGGCGGAGAGGATGACACCGATCGTCGCCTGGCCCTGGGAGCCGATGTTGAACAGGCCGCCCCGGAAGGCGAGCGCCACCGACAGGCCGGTGAAGACCAGCGGCGCGGCGTACGTCAGCGTCTCCGAGATCGGGCTGAGCGCGGCGGTGAAGCCGGTCGCCTGCGGGTCGAAGATCGCGCCCTTGAACAGGTTCGCGTACGCCTCGCTGACCACCGTCCAGCTGGAGTTGATCGCGTCCGACGGCCGGGCGGTGATGTAGCTGTAGGTGGCCAGCACCTCCGGGTCGGAGACGACGATCAGCACCGCGCCGACCAGCAGCGCCAGCAGCACGGCCAGCACGGTGACGGTGACCGTGTTGGCCGCCCAGAGGTTCTCCAGGAACAGCCGGCCCAGCGACGGGCGGCGCTCCTGGGCCGCCGGCTGCGCGGTGGCGGTGGCGGTGGCGGGGACCATGCGCTCGGTGTCGCCGGCGGGCGTGGCGGGGGTCGCCCGGGCCTCGCTGCGCGCCTCCTGCGCCTCGGTCGCCGGCTCCTTGTCCGGGGAGCCCGACACCGGGTTCGGGTTCGTCATGCCTCGTCCTCGTTGCCAGGGCCCTCGGGGGCCGGGGCCGCCGCGCCGGGCGTACCGGTGCCTCCGTCGGCCGGGGTCGTGGTGGCGGTGTCCGGGGTGATCCCGGCCATCAGCAGGCCGATCTCCTCGCGCGGGGTGTCCGGGCCGACCACGCCGATGATCCGGCCGCGGTACATCACGGCGATCCGGTCGGCCAGGCCGATGACCTCGTCCAGCTCGCTGGAGACCACCATCACGGCGGTGCCGATGTCCCGCTCGCGGATGATCCGGCTGTGGATGAACTCGATCGAGCCGACGTCCACACCGCGGGTGGGCTGGGCGGCGATGAAGAGCTTCAGCGGCCGGGACAGCTCCCGGGCCACGATCACCTTCTGCTGGTTACCGCCGGACAGGGTGCCGACCGCCGCGTCGGCCGAGGAGGTACGGACGTCGAACTGCTCGATCCGCTCCTTCGCCGACTTCGCGATGGCGTCCGGCTTGAGCGACAGGCCCTTGCCGAAGGGCGGCCGGTCGTAGATGTCCAGCACCAGGTTCTCCGCCACGGAGAACTCCTTGACCAGGCCGTCCACGCTGCGGTCCTCCGGCACGTAGCCGACCCCGGCGCGGAGCACCTTCTTGGTCGACCAGCCGTGCACGGCCTGGCCGTCCAGGGTGACCGTGCCGGCGAGCGTCGGCCGCAGGCCCATGATCGCCTCGATCAGCTCGGTCTGGCCGTTGCCCTGCACACCGGCGACGCCCAGCACCTCACCGGCGTGCACGGTCAGGTCGACCCCGTCGACCGCGCGTACCTGCCGGTCGTCGTCGACCACCAGGCCGGCGACCTCCAGGACCGGCTTGCCGGGGGTGGCCGCCTTCTTGTCGACGGTCAGCCGGACGCTGCGCCCCACCATCAGCGCGGCCAGCTCGTCCCGGCTCGCGGTCGGCGAGGCGGTGCCCACGGTCTTCCCGCGGCGGATCACGGTGATCCGGTCGGCGATCGCCTTCACCTCGCCCAGCTTGTGGGTGATGAACACGATCGACTTGCCGGCCTCCTTCAGCGACCGCATGACCGTGAGCAGCTCCTCGGTCTCCTGCGGCGTGAGCACGGCCGTCGGCTCGTCGAGGATCAGCAGATCGACGTCGCGGGTGAGGGCCTTGACGATCTCCACCCGCTGCTGGATGCCGACCGGCAGGTCCTCGATCACCGCGTCGGGGTCGACCCGGAGGTTGTACCGCTCGGAGACCTCGGCGACCTCGCGCCGGGCGCGCCGCCGGTCCAGCAGGCCGGTGAAGCCGCCCTTGACCTGCTCGGCGCCGAGCATGACGTTCTCGGCCACGGTGAAGACCGGCACCAGCATGAAGTGCTGGTGCACCATGCCGATTCCGGCCGCGATGGCGTCGGAGGGGCCCTTCAGCTTCAGCGGCCGGCCATCGACCAGGATCTCGCCCTCGTCGGGCTGGTAGAGCCCGTAGAGCACGTTCATCAGGGTCGACTTGCCGGCGCCGTTCTCGCCGAGCAGGGCATGGATCTCTCCAGGCTCCACCGTCAGGTCGATGTGGTCGTTGGCGACCAGGTCACCGAACCGTTTGGTGATGCCGCGCAGTTCGAGTCTCAGCGCAACCTCCTGGAGTGCGAGCGATGGTGCAGCGTAGCGGCTGCCCGCCGGCCACCGCGCCGGGTGGGGGTCAGTGGGGGATGAAGGTGGACCGGCCGCCCCGGCAGCGCGGAGGTGTCTCCCGCGTACGCCGAGGCGGCCGGTCGTCAGACCTGGTGCCCGCCGCCCGCCGCCGATGATTTCACCGGGGCGGCCGGCGGAGCGGTCACTTGGTCGGCTGGGCCTTCGAGGTGACCGTGATGGTGCCGGCGGCGATGTCCGCCTTGATCTTGTCGACCTCGGCCTTCAGGTCCGCCGGGACCTTGCTGTCGAAGTCGTGGTACGGGGCGATCGAGACGCCGTTGTTGGCCAGGGTGCCGACGAAGCCCGGCTTGGCCTGGAGCTTCTCGCCACCGGCGGCCTTGAGCACGGCCTCCTTGACGGCGTCCGGGATGTTCTTGACGACCGTGGTCACCAGCGCCGGGCAGTTCGGGGTGCTCTCGCAGCCGTCGACGTCCACCCAGACCACCGAGTACTTGCCGTTCGACGCCTGGGCGGCGGCGGTGGTGCCGAGGCCGGCGCCACCGGCGACCGGCATGATGATGTCCGCACCCTGGGCGACCAGCGCGTCGGAGACCTTCTTGCCCTCGTCCTGCTTGACGAAGTCGTTGGTGAAGGAGCCCTTCTGGGTGGCCTTGTCCCAGCCGAGGACCTGGACGTTCTTGCCCTTGGCCTTGTTGTAGTACGCCACGCCGTCGGCGAAGCCGTCCATGAAGATGGTCACCGGCGGGATCGGCAGGCCGCCGTAGGTGCCGACCTTGCCGGTCTTGCTCATCCCGGCGGCCAGGTAACCGGCCTGGAAGGCGGCCTGCGCGGTGTCGAACTGCATCGGGTAGATGTTGTCCAGACCCGGGTTGGAGTCGACGATGGCGAACTGCTGGTTCGGGTTCGCCTGGGCGGCCTTCTTGGTGGCGTCCGACATCAGACCGCCGACGGCCAGGATGAAGTCGCACTTCTGGTTGACGAACCCGGTCAGGTTGACCTCGTAGTCCGCCTCGGCCTTCGACTGGACGTTCTTGATGTCGATGTTGGCGTTCTCCGCCTTCGCCTCCTGCAGGCCCTTCCAGGCCGAGGTGTTGAAGGACTTGTCGTCGATGCCACCGACGTCGGTCACCATGCAGGCGCTGAACTTCTTGCCGCCGGTGCCGCCGGCGTTCTTGTCGTCCTTGGGGGCCTCGCCACAAGCGGCGGCACCCAGCACGAGGCCACCCGCCACGATCGCGGAGGCGATCCGCATCCCACGCACAGAGCGCAAGACGTCTCCTTCCCATTGCACACCGCGTCGTGCGCGGTGGCAGCCCTTGCGCCGGCCTGCGGTGTGCCGCCGGCGTCCCACGTTACGGACGGGAGCGTACGCCCGCGCCCACCCACCGGCCGACAATCGTGCACGACTGTTGAGCGTCCGTTACCCCTACGTAACCCTTGCGTGGGGCACGTCACTTTTCGTGCCGACAGCCCTCCGGAGAGGTGTCGCGAACGTCCGTTTTCCCGGGCGTCTCCCCTGCTCCCTCGGCTACCGCCAGAAGACCGCGACCGCCGCGTTGAGCAGGGTCAACCCGATGATCGCGAGGAAGTGACCGCGGTTCACCGACTCCCGCTTACGCGCGAAGAAGACCATGACGAAGATCAGCAGCGCGATTACCAACTTGGTAACAAGTTTCGCCGGCGCCGGCTCGTCGTCCGGGTCGCGCAGCGGGGCGGACAGCCCGAGCCCGGTGAGCACCTGGATGACCGCCCCCCAGAGCATGGCGGCGTTGATCCGCAGCCGGCCGCTGATGTACTGGGCGATCCCGCCGCCGAGCAGCAACGCGAA
This sequence comes from Micromonospora sp. NPDC003776, assembly GCF_053605645.1. Taxonomy (NCBI): domain Bacteria; kingdom Bacillati; phylum Actinomycetota; class Actinomycetes; order Micromonosporales; family Micromonosporaceae; genus Micromonospora; species Micromonospora sp. NPDC003776. Next base: position 711 of record NZ_JBSGJR010000381.1, on the reverse strand, counting down.
CCCGATCAGGTGGACGTAGAGAAGTACCAGCCGAAGAGCTTCCATGGCGGCCATCCTCCCCTATCAACGACGGTTCGTAGTAGATGGGCCGCCGAGCTGCTGTCATACCGTGATCTTCGCCGATCGCTCCGTGACGGCCGACGGGTCGGCGGCCCGCGCCGAGGGGAACCGTCCGACCAGCACCAGCAGCAGCCCCAGCAGCGCGTATCCGGCCAGCACGGCGAGGGATCGGGCGGCGCCCGCCCCGTCGAAGAAGGCGGCCGACCGGAGCAGCGTGCCTCCGGCCCCGACCGGGAGGAACTGCCCGACCGTGCCCCACGGCTGCGGCAGCAGCTCGGGCGCGGCGGCGACCGCGGAGAGCGGGTTGCCGACCAGGAAGACCAGCAGCGCGCCGAGCCCGATGCCGGGCCTGCCGAACAGCGCCCCGAGGCCGGCGACCGTGCCGGCGGCGGCCAGCGCGAACAGACCCGTGGCTGCCGCCTCGCGCCACAGGTCGCCGTCCAGCACGCCGAGCCAGCCGTGCAGCACCGCGGCCCCGGCCAGGCCGGCGAGGACGGCGTACCCGAGCAGCCCGGCCAGCCGGGCGCCGCGGCGGGCGACCAGCAGGACGAGCAGCGAATCGACATCCAGGAGTTCATGATCGCGCCGATCGGCGCGCCCACCTTCCGGGACGCGCTCCGCTCCGGCGCGGAGGTCTACCACGCGCTGAAG
>NZ_JBSGJR010000380.1:0-6977 GCF_053605645.1 Micromonospora sp. NPDC003776 | reverse complement strand
GAGGCGGCCGGCGCGGTCACCGCCGACAGTGACGACACGGTGACCCTGCGGCGCCTCGTCGCCGCGCTCGCCCCGGAACGCCGGGAGGCGTTCGTCGCCACCCAGATCGTCGGCCTGTCCTACGCGGAGGCCGCCGAGGTGTGCGGCTGCCCGGTGGGCACCATCCGCTCCCGGGTGGCCCGGGCCCGGGAGGACCTGATCGCCGCCTGGCGGGACGGATCGCGGCCGGCCCGGGTCGTCTGACGGAGCGGCCCGCCGGACGACCAGGTGGGCGCAGCGCCGGGTCGCGGTCAGGCCGCCCGGCGGTCGCGGGCCTGGGCGGAGTACGGCGGCAGCAGCCGCAGCGGCGCCGGCTCCGGTGGCTCCTCGAGGTGCAGCGACCAGCGGGAGCCGGACGAGCGGCCGCGCTGCGGGGGCGTGCCGCCCGGCCGCCAGCGAGGCCGGGACAGCACCATCATGACCGCCCACCCGGCCAGCAGGAAACCGTGGCTGACCAGCCGCGACACCTCCACCTGGCCGGTGATCAGGTCGTTGACCGACAACAGCAGCAGGGTGCCGACGAAGGCGCTGAGCATCGGCAGCAGCCCGGCCGGGGTGGACCGACGTACCGCGACGACCAGGAAGCCGGCGCCGACGGCGACGTTCCACGCCGCGGACTCGTGCCACAGGTGCTGGCCGGAGCTGTGCACGTGGTCGACGACGGCGTCCCGTCCGACCTGGGCCAGCCCGAGCACCAGCTGCACCGCGCCGAGCAGCCCGAGCAGCGTGCGCAGGCCCGGCGTCAGCCGCTCCCGCCAGGGCCGCCGCACCGGCGCCGCCGCGAGCACCACGTCAACGAGGTCCGGCAGCTGCGGCAGGGCCTGGGTCCGCGCTCGCCGGCTCACCGCCACCGCCGCCTCGCGCCAGGCCCGGCAGCCGGCGCAGCCGGCCAGGTGCTCCTCGGCCGCCGCCGACTCGGACCGGGTCGCCTCCCCGTCCAGCTGCGCCGACAGGATCTCCCGCCACTGCTCACACGCCATGTAGGGGTAGTCGTCGGGGGTGCCCGCCCGGTTCCCGGCGGGTCCCGGAAACCGGCGCGACGGGGCGGGCCGCCGCTTCGGCCGGGGTGACTACGCCGGCCGGGCGGGTAAGCCCCGGCGTCCGGGCGGGACCGAGGAGCGGGGGAACGAGGCGTGACGCGGTCGTTCGTGAACTGGTCGGGCAGCCTCTCCTTCACCCCGGCCGAGTACGCCGAGCCCGCCGACGAGGACGCCGTCCGGTCCCTGGTCCACCGCGCCCGGGAGGCGGGCACGGCGCTCCGGCCGGTCGGCTCCGGCCACTCGTCCAGCCCGCTGGTGCGCACCGACGGCATCCTGGTCAGCCTCGACCGGCTCGCCGGGGTGATCGCCGACGACGGCAACCTCGCCACCGTCTGGGCCGGCACCCGACTTCAGGCCCTCGGCGAGGGCCTCTACGACGCCGGGCTGGCCATGGACAACCTCGGCGACGTCGACTACCAGTCGATCGCCGGCGCCACCGCCACCGGCACCCACGGCACCGGCCTGGGCTTCGGCAACCTCAGCACGCAGCTCGCCGGCGTACGCCTGGTCACCGGGACCGGCGAGACGCTGGACATCACGGCGGACCGCAACCCGGAGCTGCTGCCGGCCGCCCGGCTCTCCCTCGGCGCGCTCGGCGTCGTCACCCGGGTCACCCTCGACGTCCAGCCCCGTTACGAGCTGCGCCGCCGCTCGTGGTGCGCCCACCTCGACTGGACGCTGGACCACCTGGCCGAGCTCCAGCACACCAACCGCAACATGGACTTCTACTGGTACCCGCGCAGCGACCTCACGCAGGTCCGGGTGCTGAACCGCGTCGACGAGGCGCCGGAGGCGCGCGCCTGGGCCGGCCGCCGGGTGGGGGACGTGCAGGAGCGGGAGAGCGACGTGGGTCCGACCCACCGCACCATTCCCCGGCACCGTGAACTGCGCTTCGAGGAGATCGAGTACATGCTGCCCGCCGAGGCGTTCCCGGCCTGCTTCGCGGAGGTGCGCCGCCGGATCCGGGACCGGCACCGCCGGGTGGCCGGCTGGCGGGTGCTGGTGCGCAGCATCGCCCCGACGACATCTGGCTGAGCAACGCGTACGCCCGGCCCACCACCACGGTCGCCTGCCTGCAGAACACCTCGCTGCCCTACGAGGAGTACTTCCGCGACATGGAGGCGGTCTTCCGGCAGTACGGCGGCCGGCCGCACTGGGGCAAGAAGCACTGGCTCACCGCCCGGGAGCTGCGTCCGCTCTATCCCCGCTGGGACGACTTCCAGGCGGTACGCCGCCGTCTCGACCCGGACGGGGTGTTCCTGACCCCCGACCTGTCCCGGCTGCTGGAGGAGGGGTGATGGCCGAGCTCGGCGCCCGGGTCTGGGTGGTCCCCGGCGGGCATGTGCCGTTCCCAGCGCACGGGCCGGAGCCGGCGTTCACCGGCTTCGACCAGCTCTGCGTGCTCAACGCCACCGATCGGGAAGCCGAGCTGAGCCTGGAGATCTACTACGAGGACGCCGAACCGGTCGGGCCGTACCGGGTGCGGGTGGCGGCACGCCGGGTGCGGCACGTGCGGGTCAACGACCTGATCGATCCGGAGGCGGTGCGGCTGGACCGCCCGTACGGCTGCGTGCTGCGCTCCCCGGTGCCGGTGGTGGTGCAGTTCCTGCGCCAGGACACCCGGCTGCCCGGCGTGGTGGCGTTGACCAGCACCATGGCGTACCCCGGCTGAGGTTCGCCGGTCGCTCGGCGGGTACCCGCCCGCATGCGGGAACCCACGTGGGGCGACCGGGTCCGGGGCGCCGGCCGGGCGACCCACCGGCGGCTGCGGACGTACCTCATCGTGGCGGTGCAGGCGGGCCTCGCCGCCGCCCTCGCCTGGGTGGTCGCCCGCGAGGTGCTGCACAACACCGAGCCGACGTTCGCGCCGGCCGCCGCGGTCGGTGTCATCGCCGCCTCGCTGGGCGGCCGGACCCGACGCACCGTCGAACTGGTGGTCGGGGTGGTGCTCGGCATCGCAGTCGGGGACCTGCTGATCGCGGCCGTGGGCACCGGGCCGTGGCAGACCGGCGTGATCGTCTTCCTGGCGGTCGCCGCCGCGGTGCTGGTGCGCGGCCCGGGCGCCCTGGTGACCCAGGCCGGCGGTACCGCGGTCCTCGTCGCCACGCTGACCCCCACCTCCCCCGACCTGGAACTGCCCCGGACGATCAACGCCCTGGTGGGTGGGATCGTCGGCCTCCTGGTGGTCCTCGTGCTCGCCCCGCTGAACCCGCTGCGTACGGTCCGCCGGGTCGCCGACCCGGCCCTGGACGGGTTCGCCCGGGAGCTGACCGCCTCGGCGGACGCCCTGGGCCGGCGCGACGCCCGCGCCGCCGAGGAGGTGCTGGACCGGATGCGGGCCGCCGAACCGGAACTGGACCGGCTGGGCGAGGTGGTCAACGCCGCCGAGGAGGTGGTCCGGCTCTCCCCGGTCCGCTGGCGGCGCCGGCGGGTCCTCGCCGCGTACCGGAGGGGGGCCGAGCACATGGACCGCGCGTTCCGCAACAGCCGGTCCCTGGTCCGCCGGATCGGCACCACGCTGCGCGACGACGAGCCGGTGCCCGCGGACCTGCCCGCCGCGGTGGCGCACGTCGCCGAGGCGGTCCGGCTGCTGCACCGGGAGTTCCTGGCCGCCGGTGAGCCGGTGCGCGCCCGCGAGCGGGTGCTCGACGCGGTCCGTGCGGCGGGGCGGGCCTGCCGGCAGGACCTCGGCTTCTCCGGCACCATCGTCGTGTCGCAGCTACGGGCCGTCGCCAACGACCTGCTCCGGGCCACCGGTGTGCCGCGCGACGAGGCGCGCCGGCTGGTCCGCCGGGCCGCCGCCGGCGGCTGAACCGGGTGTGCCATCGTGGTCCTCCGCCAAGGGAAGGGGACGTCGATGGATCCGCACGCCGACCGGCCCGGGCCGTTGAGCGGGCTGCTGGTCGCGGACTTCTCCCGGATCCTCGCCGGGCCGTACGCCACCATGCTCCTCGCCGACCTGGGCGCCGACGTGGTCAAGGTGGAGGGCCCCGGCGGCGACGACACCCGGACCTGGGCGCCCCCGGTCCGCGACGGCGTCGCCACCTACTACCTGGGCGTCAACCGGAACAAGCGCTCCGTGGTGCTCGACCTCGCCGACGCCGGTGACCTGGTGCTGGCCCGCCGGCTCGCCGCGCGCGCCGACATCATGATCCAGAACTTCCGGCCGGGCGCGCTACGCCGGTTCGGCCTCGACCACGCCGCGGTCGCGGCCGGCAACCCCCGGATCGTGTACGCCTCGATCAGCGGCTTCGGCGCCGGGGGCGGCGCCGACCTGCCCGGGTACGACCTGATGGTGCAGGCGGCCTCCGGGCTGATGAGCCTCACCGGCGAGGCGGACGGGCCCCCGTACAAGGCCGGAGTGGCGGTGTTCGACGTGATCGCCGGCCTGCACGCGGCGGTCGGCATCCTCGCCGCCCTGCGGCACCGGGAGCGGACCGGCGTCGGCCAGCACGTCGAGGTGGACCTGCTCTCCTCGGCGCTGTCCGGGCTGGTCAATCACGGCAGCGCGTACGTTGCCGGTGGGGTGGTCCCGGCCCGGATGGGCAACGCCCACCCGAGCATCTTCCCGTACGAGCCGCTGCCCACCGCCGACGGCGAGCTGGTCGTGATCGCCGGCAACGACCGCCAGTTCCGTACCCTCTGTCAGGTGCTCGGCGTGCCGGAGCTGGCCGACGACCCCCGGTTCCGGCGCAACCAGGACCGCACGGCCCACCGGGACGCGCTGCGGCCGCTGCTGGTCGAGCGGTTGCGCCGGCGCGGGGTCGACGAATGGTTCCGGGACCTGCGGGCGGCCGGGGTGCCGTGCAGCCCGATCAACCCGCTCGACCGCGGGGTCGCGCTGGCCCGCGATCTGGGGCTGGACCCGGTGGTCGAGGTCGACGGGGTGCCCGGGGTGCGGCACCCGGTCGGCTTCTCGGCCACCCCGCCGCGCTACCACCTGCCCCCGCCCCGGCTGGACGCGCACGGTGCGGAGATCCGCGCCTGGCTGGCGGAGTGAGGCCGGCCGGGCCGGGATGCTTCCCGACGGGCACTGTGGTCGATAGGTTTACCCGGGCGACGTTTGCCGCCCGGCAAGCGCCCCTGGACTCCGCGCCGTTCCCCGTCCCACGGGAGGATCCGTGTCCATCCGTTCCCACGCGCGCCGGGTGCTCACCGGCTGCGCCGCGCTGGCCGTCGTGACGGCCGTCGCCGTGCCGAACCCGTCGGTCGCCCTGGCGGCCGGCGACGAATCGGCGCTGGCGGGCATCAAGAACATCGTGGTCATCTACGAGGAGAACCACAGCTTCGACAACCTCTTCGGCGGCTGGGAGGGTGTCAACGGCCTGGCCAAGGCCGACCCCGCCCACACCGCCCAGGTCGGCGCCGACGGCACGACGCTGCGCTGCCTGCCGCAGAACGACGTCAACCTGCCGCCGATCACCACCGACTGCACCGGCGGCACCTTCCCCAACGAGCCGTTCCGCATCGACGACTACATCACGCCCGACGACACCACCTGCCCGGTGCTGAACGGCCCGTACAAGCCGAACGGCTGGCTCGACGGCACCGGCACTCCGGGCGGCTGCACCGAGGACCTGGTGCACCGCTTCTACCAGGAGCAGTACCAGATCAACGGCGGCCGGCAGAACCGGTACGTCACCGGCAGCGACGCCCTCGGCCTCACCATGGGCCACTACGACACCCGGTCGCTGCCCATCTACCGCTACCTGCACGGGGCCGGCGCCCCGCGCTACGCCATCGCGGACAGCTTCTTCCAGGCCGCGTTCGGCGGCTCCTTCCTCAACCACCAGTGGCTGGTCGCTGCCCGTACTCCGGTGTGGACCGACAAGGTCACCGCCGCCGGCAAGAACGCGGTGGTGGGTCCCGACGGCATGCCCAGCAGCTACCCGCTGCACCCGACCGACACCACGCTCTACCACGACGGGGCGCTGACCCAGGCCCCCGAGCCGGACGGCTCGTGCCGGGTGGCGGTCTGCGGCGACTACGCGGTCAACACCGTGCAACCCTGGTACCAGCCGTACGCCCCGGGCACCGGGGACGCGAAGCGGATGCCCGCGCTGACCTACGACACCATCGGCGACCGGCTCTCCGCCAAGAAGATCGACTGGGCCTGGTACGGCGGCGGCTGGGACAACGCCGCCGGCAACGTGGGCGGTGCCGGCTGGACGAACGGCACCGACGGCAGGACCTGCGCCGACCCCCGCACGATGACCGGTGCGGTCTACCCGAACTGCCCGGACGCCACCTTCCAGTTCCACCACCAGCCGTTCACCTACTTCGCGAAGTACGCGCCCGGCACCGACGCGCGGGCGAAGCACCTGCGCGACGAGGTGGAGTTCATCGCGGCGGCGAAGGCGGGCAAGCTCAAGCCGGTCAGCTTCGTGAAGCCCGTCGGCGAGGAGAACGAGCACCCCGGCTACGCCTCCGAGGCCACCGGCAGCAACCACCTGGTCGAACTGCTCAAGGCCGTCGAGGGCGGCAAGCAGGCCAGGAACACCATGGTCATCATCACCTACGACGAGTTCGGCGGCCAGTGGGACCACGTCTCCCCGCCGAAGGGCGATGTGTGGGGCCCGGGCACCCGGATCCCGGCCCTGGTGATCTCGCCGCGCCTGCCCGCCCCGTTCAGCGTGGACCGCACCGCGCACGACACCACCTCGGTGCTCGCCACCATCGAGCAGAAGTTCCACATGGCGCCGCTGACCGACCGGGACGCGAAGGTGACCAGCCTCGCCACCGCCTTCCACCGCACCGGTGGCGACCAGGGCGACGACGACCACGGGGGCGGCGGCGGGGGCGGCCCGGCCGCGCCGGGCGGCGGCCAGGGCGGCGGGCTGCCGTTAACCGGCCTCGACCTGGCCGGCCGGGTGTCCGTCGGCCTCGGGCTGACCGTCG
>NZ_JBSGJR010000379.1:0-6982 GCF_053605645.1 Micromonospora sp. NPDC003776 | reverse complement strand
GGCCGGCCCCGGCCTCAGCCGAGCTGCGGCACGACCTCCCGGGCGAACAGGCGCATCGGGGCGAGGTCGGTGGGCTCGTGGAAGTAGAGGATGAAGTAATCCATGCCGGCCTCGACCAGCCGGCCGAAGACCTCGACCAGTTCGGCGGGGGTGCCGACGGCGCTGCCCCCGGCCGTCGCGGCCGGGTCCCGCCCGTTCAGCCGGCCGGTGACCTCGGCGTCGGTGGCGCCGGTGAAGACGGAGAAGGAGGCGGTCTTCAGGATCGCGTCGTAGTCGCGGCCGAGGTCGGCGCAGTGCCCGGCCAGCACGTCCAGCTTGTGGCGGTAGAAGGCCGGGTCGGTGTGGTCGGTGAGGTTGCAGGCGTCCGCGTACCGGGCCACCGTCCGCAGCGTGCGCTTCTCGCCGCTGCCACCGATCAGCAGCGGTACGGGCGTCCGGCCCGCCCCGGTCGGCACGTTCTGCGCCCCGCGTACCGAATGGTGCCGGCCCTCGACGGTGGCGACCGGCGCGCGCAGCATCGCGGTGACCACGGCAGCCGCCTCGTCCAGCCGGGTCAGCCGCTCCCCCGTCGACGGGTACGGCGCCGGGAAGCCGTAGGCGTCGTACTCGCGCTGGTCCCAGCCGGCGCCGAGGCCGAGGAAGGCCCGGCCGGCGCTGGCCACGTCGAGGGTGGCGGCCATCTTCGCCAGCAGGGCCGGGTTGCGGAAGCTGTTGCAGGTGACGATCTGGCCGAGCCGGACCCGCCGGGTCTCCCGGGCGATCGCGGCCAGGCTGGTCCAGCACTCGAAGGTGGTCTCCGGCTCGCCCGAGACGGCCTGCACGTGGTCGTAGAGCCAGACCGAGTCGCAGCCCAGCTCGTCGGCTTCCCGGGCCACCCCGACCATCGCCTCGAACCCGGCCACCGGGTCGGCCAGGTGGGTCAGGTCCGATCGCCAGCCCTGGGGCAGCACCACGCCCCACCGGATCCCGCTCACCCGCGCCTCCTCGTCCGCCCGGATGGTCCGGGCCGGGGGACGAGGGTAGCGGCGGCGGGCCGGTGGGCGACCGGGGCGGGTCGCCCACCGGGGGGCCGGTCACACGTACGGCCGGGTGGCGTAGGCGGCCCGCAGCGCGGCCAGCCCGGTGTCCTTCGGGGTGAGGGTGCCCCAGCCCGAGTTGAAGTAGTTGGTGCGCACGATCCGGGGCCCGCGCTCGGCGTTGAGCTGGGCGACGGCCGGCGGCACGGTGGCGATCCAGGCCGCCTGGTCGGGGAACTCCGCCTTCCGCACTCCCCACTCGGCGATGAGCACCGGTCGGGCCAGCGCCACCGGGCCGAGGTCCGCCACCGCCCAGTCTTTGGTGCGGCGGAACCGGCCCAGCGCGGTGTGGGTCGGGTCGGTGGCGTAGACGTTCCACTGGAGGAAGTCGAGCTTGGCCATCAGCGCCTCCGGGTGGGTGCGCTGGTAAGCGGCCCGGTCGAAGCCGCCGGACCCGACCGAGAAGGTGGTGCCGGCCGGCAGCGGGCGGGCCTTGAACCAGTTCACGATGTACGTCATCGCCTGCACCGCCCGGGCGTCCGAGTCGGCCCAGGTGTAGGCCACCCCGGACTCGGTGGTGCCGAACTCGTGGTCGGTGTCCAGTTCGGAGGTGAGCTGGATGTTCACCGGGAAGCCCAGGGCGCGGTACTGGGACAGGGCCCGGGCGAGGAGCCCGTCGCAGAGCCCGGCGAGGACCTGCCCGTAGCCGTACGCCTTCGGCCAGGTGGTCCCCGGGCGCTGCTGGATGGTCATCGCGGGGGCGGGGACGGTGTAGCCGACCCCGTCCACGGTGAAGCTCTGCGGCCCGGTGTCGGCCGCGCCGTAGTGCTTCAGCTCCAGCACCATGTTGACGGCCATGCCGTTGCGGCCGAGCGTGGGCAGCCAGGTGTTGTGGTAGCCGGGGAAGACGTACCCGTCGGCGAAGCTGCGGTACTGGGTGAGCGAGCGGAAGTTGCCGCCGGCCAGGTCCGCCGTGGGGTCGGCGTTGCCGGCGAGGTAGTAGCCGCCCAGGACCGGCGGGGCGACGGTGTAGTCGGCGGTCGCCGTGGCGGTGTGTCCGCCCCGGTCCCGCACCGTGACGGTGACCCGGGGCATCACGCCACCGCCCGGTACACCGCCACGGTGCCGGTGTCGGAGACCTTGCTCCACGCCCGGCCGGAATCGTCGGCGACGGTGACGGTGAGCGGGTCGATGACGGCGGTGACCTTGGCCGGGGCGCTGCTGTTGCCCTGCGCGTCGGTCACCACGACGGTGACCGTGAGGGTCTTCGTGTCCGGGTCGCCGTAGGTGACCGTGAGGGTCATCTGGTCGCCCGGGGAGTAGGTCGAGGCGTTCAGGCTCGCGGCGACGGTGGGAGCGGCCATCTCCGCCCCCTCCTTCCTTGCTCGTGCGCCCGGCGTACGCCGGTGCGCCCGGTCGACCGCCCGGCGGTGCGCGTCGGGGGGCCGGCCGGAGGTGGGTGACGTGCTCGTCCTGACCTGGCTGGCACCCGGAGGGATGGGATGTGGCCCGCCATCCGCAGCCTCTCCACCTGTATGAACAATGCGCCGGAAGGGTCTTTGTCGTCCTGTCGGCCATCCGTCGGCCGGGCTGTCCTCGATCCGGTTGCGCAGCGGTGGAGCGGCGGCCGGTCAGGCGGCGCGGTCGGCGCGGCGGGCGAGGATGGGCGCGGCGGCCCGGCCGACGAAGGTGAACGTCTCCCGGGCGGCCTCGGTCGCCTCCCGCGACTCCGTCGGGGACCACTCGCGACCGGCCAGGGCGAGGCGGAAGTCCCGCCAGTCGGGCCCGGGCCCCCGGCCGGCGCGGCGGAAGAACCCGGTCGCCGCGCCCTCGGCGAGGTCGAGGCGGCGCTCCACGGCGGGGGCGATGACGCTGCCGCCCAGGGCGCTGCCGAGCAGCACGTACCGGCCGCCCGCCGCCCGCGCGGTGGTGTCGAACCGGATGTCGGACGCACCGGGCGACCCGGCGGAGTCGACCCCGAGGGTGGCCAGGTCGGCGCGGAGCAGCGGGGTCGCCTCACCGAGCCGGGCGTCGAGCGGCAGCCCCGACCAGTCGGCCGCGGCGAGGGCCCGCTCCAGCGGCGCCCAGGCGGCCAGCATCGCGGCCAGCACGACGCCCAGGTCGCTCCGGGTCCGGATCCGGCCGGGCAGGTCCAGCTGGCGTTCCAGGGCGAGGTGGTGCTCCCGGGTGCCGTCGCGCAGCGCGGCGAGCACGGGCGACACCGGCTCCGTACGCCGGGGCTGAACCTCCTTCGGCATCCGGCAAGTATGCCCGACCGGCCGGTACGGACGGCCCGGAAGCCGGTTCAGGCGAGCGGCGCGGGCCACATGACAGTTCGACGACGCGAATGGAACCCGGCAATTAGATCCAGAGGTGTAGATCTGCTATGACGCGCGGCCGCATCCCGGAAACCAGACCCCCGACCCAACGGGATTCGACGGCGGACCCGGACGGAAATATGACGAACACGTGACAGTCCCCTATCGCCGCCTTCATATTCGCGGCCGAGGACAGCCGGCAGATCCGGCCGACGACGCCCCACCAGGATCGCGCCACCGGCCCATGGCCTGGAGAAATCTCCCGTTCAGCGGCGCGGGTGGCGAGTACCGGAAGTGCATCGACGACCGAATTCAGCCACGCTCTTTTGTGGCTAAATCCACATTCCCCGTAGTCGCGGCTGGATTTGTGCTGATGACATCGGTAGGTTTCTGGCCCGGCCCTCACGGCCTCATTGATGTGACCGATGTTGATATGACGGACGAGACGCGAAGATGGTCACCGCTGGCGCGAAACCGCCGGCGGTTTCTGTCGGAGAGGGGATCGTGTCCGCGCTCGCAGTGAAGTCGCTCTACAAAATATTCGGCAATCGAGCTGACGAAGCGGTAAGACGCCTGGCGACCGGCGCACCCCGCGCCGAAGCCCTGGCCGGGCTGCCGGCCACGGCCGCCGTGATCGACGCGAACTTCGAGGTACGCCCCGGCGAGATCTTCGTCGTGATGGGCCTCTCCGGCTCCGGCAAGTCGACCCTCATCCGGATGCTCAACGGCCTGCTCCGCCCGACCAGGGGCAGCGTGCGGGTCGACGGGGTCGAACTCACCACGTTGAAGCCCGCCGCGCTGCGCAAGCTGCGCCGGGAGAAGATCAGCATGGTCTTCCAGCACTTCGCGCTCATGCCACACCGGACGGTGCTGGAGAACGCCGGCTACGCGCTGGAGGTCGCCGGACTGCCCAAGGCGGAGCGACGCGAACGGGCCCTGGACGCGCTGCGGATGGTGGGCCTGGAGGAGTGGGCGGACAAGCTCCCCCACGACCTCTCCGGCGGCATGCGGCAGCGGGTCGGGCTGGCCCGCGCGCTCGCGGCCGGCACCGACATCCTGCTGATGGACGAGGCGTTCTCGGCCCTGGACCCGCTCATCCGCCGGGAGATCCAGGACCAGCTGCTGGAGCTGCAGGCCGAGCTGGGCAAGACGATCATCTTCATCACCCACGACCTCAACGAGGCGATGCGGCTCGGCGACCGGATCGCGGTGATGCGCGACGGCCGGATCGTCCAGATCGGCACCGCCGAGGAGATCCTCACCGACCCGGCCAACGGGTACGTGGCGCAGTTCGTGGCCGACGTGGACCGCACCCGCATCCTCACCGCCGCGTCGGTGATGGAGAAACCCCAGGCCGTCCTGGACGTCAACGCCGGTCCCCGGGTGGCCGCCAAGGTGTTGCGGGAGAGCCAGACCTCGGTGGTCTACGTGACCGGGCCGATGAAGAGGTTCCTGGGTACCGTCACCGAGGACGAGGTGCTGCGCGCGCTCCGCGAGGGTCGCCCCAACCTCGACGGGTACGTCTCCACCGAGCGGGTCCGCACGGTCACCGGGGACACCGCGGTGGCCGATCTCTTCGCCGACTGCGCCGAGAGCCAGCACCCCGTCGCGGTGCTCGACGAACGCGGCCGACTCACCGGGGTGATCCCCCGGATCACGCTGCTCAGCGCGCTGGCCGCCGCCACCCCGGACGAGCCGGCCGCGGCGGACGACGTCGAGCTGGTCGGGACGAAGGGAGCGGCGGCATGAGCCCACTGGACAGCTGGCTGCCCCGGGTGCCCCTGGGCGCCTGGACCGAGTCGGCGGTGGACTGGGCCACCAGCACCCTCGGCCCGTTCTTCGACGGCGTCGCCGCGGTGGTCGACGCCCTGGTACGCCCGCTCAGCGACCTGCTCACCGGCGTACCCGCGGTGGTGGTCGTGCTGGTCCTGGCCGCGCTCGGCTGGTGGCTGCGCGGCTGGAAGTTCGGCCTCGGCACGGCCGTCGGCCTCGGCCTGGTGGCCGGGATGCCGTACTGGGAGGAGACCATGAGCACGCTCGCGCAGGTGCTCGTGGCCAGCGTGCTGGCGTTGCTGCTGGCGATCCCGCTGGGCGTCTTCGTGGCCGAGAACAAGCGCGCCGCCGCGCTGGCCCGGCCGGTGCTGGACCTGATGCAGACCATGCCGGCGTTCGTCTATCTCATTCCGGCGATCTTCTTCTTCGGCATCGGCACCGTGCCGGGCGTGCTGGCCACTCTGGTGTTCAGCATGCCGCCCGGCGTACGCCTGACCGCGCTGGGCCTGCGCCAGGTCGACAAGGAGATCGTCCAGGCCGCCGAGTCGTTCGGCGCGCCGCCGTGGATGGTGCTGCTGCGGACCAAGCTGCCGCTGGCCCTGCCCACCATCATGACCGGCGTCAACCAGGTCATCATGCTGGCCCTGTCCATGGTGGTCATCGCCGGCATGGTCGGCGCGGGCGGCCTCGGCGACGTGATCATGTTCGCGCTGTCCCAGGTCGAGGTGGGCAGCGGCTTCGAGGGCGGAATCGCCGTCGTGGTCCTGGCCGTGGTGCTCGACCGGCTCACCGACTCGGTGGGCGACCGGTTCCCGTCCGCACGGGCGCAGCGCCTCGCGCGGCAGGCCGCCTGACCGTCGCCCTCCCCGCCGGCACCCCTGGTCCCGCGTACGCGGGACCGCCGGCACCCCGAACAGGAAGGGAAACCCCGTGTTCACGACACTGAAGCGCGTCCTCGCGCTGGCGGTGACCGCCACCCTGGCCCTGGGCGGCGCGGCCGCCTGCGGCGCGAAGTCGGACGGCGCGTCCGGCAACGGCAAGAAGATCACCATCGGCTACATGGCCTGGGACGAGGCGATCGCCGCGTCGCACCTGTGGCAGCACATCCTGGAGGAGAAGGGCTACCGGGTCCAGCTGAAGAACCTGGAGGCCGGCCTCGTCTACGGCGGCCTCGCCAACGGCGACATCGACCTGTTCCTGGACGGCTGGCTGCCCCAGACGCACGCCTCCTACGTCGAGAAGTACGGCGACAAGCTGGAGAAGCTCGGCGTCTGGCACGACGACGCCAGCCTGAGCATCGCCGTGCCGAAGTACGTGCAGGGCGTCGACTCGCTCGAGGACCTGGCCGCCAAGGCCGACACCTTCGGCGGCCAGCTGATCGGCATCGAGCCGGGCGCCGGCCTGACCAAGGCCACCCAGGAGAAGGTGCTGCCCGGCTACGGCCTGGACGGCAAGCTGAAGCTGAAGACCTCCTCCACCCCGGCCATGCTCGCCGCGCTCGACGGCGCGATCGCCGACCAGAAGCCGATCGTGGTCACCCTCTGGCACCCGCACTGGGCGTACGCGAAGTACGAGCTGAAGGACCTCGCCGACCCGAAGGGCGCCCTCGGCCGGGCCGAGCAGATCAACACCTTCGCCCGTAAGGGCTTCGGCAAGGACTTCCCCGAGGTCACCGCGATGCTGAAGAAGTTCAAGATGGACGCCCAGCAGCTCGGGTCCCTGGAGGACCAGATGTTCAACACCCACAAGGGTGACGAGGAGAAGGCCGTGACGGAGTGGCTGAAGGCCAACCCCGACTATCTCAAGACGCTCTCCTGAGCACCCCGTGAGCACGAGGGGGGCCCCCCCGTGGGGGGGGGCCCCCCGGGCCCATAG
>NZ_JBSGJR010000378.1:0-7036 GCF_053605645.1 Micromonospora sp. NPDC003776 | reverse complement strand
CGGGTACCCGCCCCAGCAGCAGCCCCAGTACGGCGGCGGATACCCGTCGCAGCAGCAGCCCGGCCAGCCGTACGGCGCCGAGGCCGGGCAGCCCGACTACGGCCAGCCCGGCTACGGCGCGCCCGCCGCGCCGCCGAAGAAGAAGTCCAGCGTCGGCAAGATCCTGCTGATCGTGCTGGCCGTCGTGGTGCTGCTCTGCGTGGGCGGCGGCACCGCCGTCTACCTCGCCACCAAGGACAAGGTGACCGAGGTCGTCGACGCCACCAAGACCCGGGTGGAGGCCCCGGCGACCCTCGCCGGCAAGCCGAAGGTGACCGACCCGAAGCTGGTGGCCGCCGCCGACCAGATGAAGTCGCAGATCCAGGGCGACGTGCAGGGGGCGACCAGCACCGTCGGCGCCTTCTACGGCGACCCGCAGAAGCAGGACCTGCTCATGATCGCCGGCGCGTCCGGCCTGATCGCCGATCCCAAGAAGGAACTGGACGACGCCACCACCGGCATCGCCAAGGACATGGCCGTGACCAACTTCAAGACGGTCGACGCCGGCCCGCTGGGCGGCGACGCCAAGTGCGGCGACGGCGAGACCTCGGGCGTCAAGGTCGGCGTCTGCGTCTGGGCCGACAAGGGCAGCCTCGGGATGATCCTGATCTACGACAAGCCCGCCGCCGAGCTGGAGAAGCAGTTCGTCACCATGCGCGGCCAGATCGAGAAGCGGGACTGACCGCTTCCCCCAGTCGGGAGACCGGCCCCCGCCGTGCGGCGGGGGCCGGTCCGCGTATCCGGGTCAGGCCGCCGGGGTGGCGGCCCGTTCCGCGGGGCTGCGGCAGACGCAGAACTCGTTCCCCTCGGGGTCGGCCAGCACCACCCAGCCGGTGCCGTCCGGCCGACGCCGGTCGGCGACCAGCGTCGCGCCGAGGCCGCGCAGCCGCTCGACCTCGGCGTCCCGGGTCCCGTCGGCGGCATGCACGTCGAGGTGGAACGCGCCCTTGCCGTGCCGCTCCCCGACCGACACGAAGAGCAGGTCGGGGCCGTGGCCGCCGGGCGCGGCCAGGACCGCCTCCGGATCGCCGGGGTGATCGTCGTCGTTCAGCTTCCGGTCGAGCACCGCCGCCCACCAGCTGGCCAGGGCGTACGGGTCGGCACTCTCGACGGTGACGCAGTGGATCCGTGCACTCACGGTGCTTCCTCCTGATCGGAGTGCGCCCCGCGACACCGGATGAGGTCAGCGGCGACCGGTGCGGGGCGCGGGAATGTTCACGGTGGACATCGACCACACCCCCTTCCGTGGCTCGGGCTGACCGGTTGATCATGTCACTCGGCCGGACGGGGGGCAAGGCCGGCCTCAGGTGGCGGCCGGGGCGTCCGCCGAGGGCAGCGTGACGGTCACCTCCAGGCCGCCGCCCGGCTGCGCGATCACCTTCACGGTGCCGCCGTGCGCGTCGCAGACCGCGCGGACGATGGAGAGCCCGAGACCCGATCCGCGGGCGCCGGTCCGCTCCTGGCCGCCCCGGCGGAACGGTTCGAACAGCCCCGGCACGTCGGCCTGGGCGACCTCGAAGCCGGTGTTCCCGACCACCAGCCAGGAGCGTTCGCCGTCGGTGCCGGTCCGCACCCAGAGCCGGCCCTGGAGGTGGTTGTAGCGGACCGCGTTCTCCACCAGGTTGCCGGCGAGCCGGTCGAGCAGACCCGGGTCACCGACCACCGGCGCCGGACGCAGCGAGGTGTGCACCCGCAGGCCGATCCGCTCGACCTCGCGAGCCATCGCCGACAGCGCGTTCGCGGTGCCGACCGCGAGGTCGCACTCGGCCCGGCGGGCCAGCCGGCGGCCGGTCTGGGCCTCGCTGCGGGCCAGCACCAGCAGCGCGTCGACCAGTCCGTTGGCCCGCTCCGAGGCCTCCCGCACCACGGTCGCCATCCGGCGGTACTCGCCGATGTCCGCGTCGTCGTCACTGAGCGTCACGTCGATCTCGGTCCGCATCACGGCGAGCGGGGTACGCAGCTCGTGCGAGGCGTTGGCGACGAAGCGCTTCTGCGCCTCGAAGGCCGCCGCGATCCGGTCCAGCATGGCGTCGAAGGTCTCGGCCAGCTCGGCCACCTCGTCGTCCGCGCCGGACCAGCGGATCCGCTGGTCCAGCGTGGCCTCGCCGAGCCGCCGGGCGGTCGCGGTGACCTGGTGCAGCGGGCGCAGCGCCCGGCCGGCCACCACGTACGCCCCGGCGACCCCGACCACGCTGATCGCCAGCAACGCCACCAGGCCCTTGACCAGCAGCTCCCGGGAGGCGGCGTCGACGAGCTGCCGCTGCCACTGGCCGGCGTCCAGGGTGCGGCCGTCGGCGAGCACCACCGTGGTGCCGGGCAGCAGCTCGTCGGTGGGGCGCAGCGCGTCCCGCACGAGCAGCCAGGCCAGCAGCACCAGGATCGCCCCGGCGCCGACCAGCAGCACCCCGTTGAGCAGGGTGAGCCGCAGCCGCAGGGTGGGCCGCGGCCGCAGGGCCGGACGGCGACCGGCCGCCGGAGCAGGCACCCCGGTCACGCCGACGCCTCGGCCAGCATCCGGTAGCCGGCGCCGACCACGGTCTCGATCAGCGGCGGGTCGCCCAGCTTCTTGCGCAGCGTCATCACAGTGACCCGGACGATGGTGGTGAACGGGTCGGTGTTCGCGTCCCAGACCCGTTCCAGCAGCTCCTCGCTGGAGACCACCGCGCCGCGCGCCTTGAGCAGCTCGGCCAGCACGCCGAACTCCTTGTTGGTCAGGTCGACCGGGGCGCCGCCCCGGGTGACCACCCGGCGGGCCGGGTCCAGCACCAGGTCGGCGACCTCGAACACCGGCGGGGCGGCCGGGGTGGCCCGCCGGCCCAGCGCCTGCACCCGGGCCACCAGTTCGTCGAAGGCGAACGGCTTGGGCAGGTAGTCGTCGGCGCCGAGCTGGAGGCCCTCCACCCGGTCGGCGACCGTGCCGCTGGCGGTGAGCATCAGCACCCGGGTCAACGTCCCGGAGGCGGCCAGATCGGCGCAGATCCGGTCGCCGTGCACGCCGGGCAGGTCCCGGTCCAGGACCACCACGTCGTACCGGGTGACGAAGGCGGCCTCGTGCCCGGCGTCGCCGTCGTAGGCGACGTCCACCGCCATGCCGCGCTTGCGCAGCCCGCGCGCGATCGCGTCGGCGAGGTTCCGCTCGTCCTCGACCACCAGTACCCGCATCCCGGCCTCCCACCTCGTGACCTCCCGACAACCTAGTGCCGGCCGCCAAACCAGCGTCGCTCGCCGTCGTTGCAAATATCCTTCGGGTACGCGATGCTTCCCGGCACCCGTTGACATCCGCCCGGCCGCTGACCGGGCACCGAGCGGACGGAGCAGGCCGTGGCAGTGGTCGACCCGGGGCGGGACATCGCCTACCGACGCTTCCGGTTCCCGACGGACCTGGCGCTCGGCACGGCCGACGGGGTGACCGCCGGGGCGGACGGCCTGGTCATCGGCGCGCCGGCCGGCCGGATCACGCACACCGACCCGCACTCCGGGGTCACCGCCGAGTACGAGCTGGCGACCTGGACCTCGCCGGTGGTCGAGGTGGGCTTCCCGGTCGGCGAGGTGGTGCCGTCCTGGACCGGCGACACCCCGCCGGGGTGCTGGCTGCGGGTGGAGCTGCGCGGCCGGGACGCGGGGAAGCCGACCACCGACTGGTACGACCTCGGGCACTGGGCCGCCGACGACAGCACGATCCACCGCACCTCGGTGCCGGGGCAGACGCGGGACGAGGCGCGGGTCGGGGTGGACGCCTTCACCCCGCGGCGGGCGGCGGTCACCGGCTGGCAGCTCCGGGTCACCCTGCACCGGCGGGCCGGCCTGGCGCTGAGCCCGGTGCTGGGCAGCGCCGGCGCGGTGGCCACGGGGACCGCTCCGGGCGCCGAGCCGGCCGGACCGGACGCGGGCGCGGCGGGCCGGGCGGCCCCGGCCGGCGGCAGCGGGGACGCGCGGGGGCGGGTGCTCGACGTGCCCCGGTACTCGCAGCGGCTGCACGCCGGTGGGGAGACCCGGTGGGGCGGCGGCGGGGACTCCTGGTGCAGCCCCACCTGCGTGTCGATGGTGCTGGACTTCTGGGGCGCCGGACCCGCCGCCGACCGCTACGCCTGGGTGGAGCCGCCCGGCCACCGGCCGGTGGTGGTGCACGCCGCCCGGCACTGCTACGACCACGCCTACGGGGGCGCCGGGAACTGGCCGTTCAACACGGCGTACGCCGGGCGGCACGGGGTGGACGCCTTCGTCACCCGGCTGCGCGGCCTGGCCGAGGCGGAACGGTTCGTGGCGGCGGGCATCCCGCTGATCGTGTCGGCGGCCTTCGCGGCGGGTCAGGTGCCGGGGCTGGACTACGACACCCGGGGCCACCTCATGGTGCTGGTCGGCTTCACCGCCGACGGCGACCCGGTGCTCAACGACCCGTACGCGCCGGACGACGAGTCGGTCCGCCGGACCGTGCCCCGGGCAGCGTTCGAGGCGGCCTGGCAGGGCGGCAGCGGCGGCGTCACGTACGTGGTCCGGCCGGAGTCGGTCCCGCTGCCCCGGCCGCCCGCGCAGGCCAACTGGTGACTCACGGGTCCACCGGCCAGACCACCAGGCCGCCGGCCGGCCGCAGGCAGACCAGCGCGGTGACGGCGTCGGCGCAGTCGTCCCAGGAGCCGGGCAGCACCGCCCGGATCCGGGCCTGACCGGCCGGGATGTCCAGGGCCCCGACGAGGGTGCGGTCGTCGGGGAGCCGGCGGAAGCCGAGCTGCCGGGGTGCCGACCGGTCGCCACCGGCCAGCCGCCACCGGCCGAAGCGGGCGAGGGTACGGCCGGTGGCCGGGTGCAGCGCCGCCAGGTCGACCTCCAGACCGATCGCCGGTGCGGCGGCCAGCAGCCGATCCCCGACCGGGCTCACCCCCAGCCAGTGGTCGCCGGACCAGAGCTGCCGGCCGGTGGCCGGGTCGAAGACGCGTACCCCGGGGAGCTGGCCCTGCAGGCAGACCACACCCGCGCAGTCGGCGAACCAGGCGGCGGCCCGGGCCGGCACCGGGACGGTCCAGCGGCGGTCCCAGCGGTCCAGGCCGTACGCGGTGACCGTGTCCGGCGACGGCTCCCGGTCGCGGCGCGGCGGCAGCCCCGCCGAGCCGGAGCTGTCGGCGCCGTCGACCAGCAGCAGGTCCCCCACCACCTGGGTGAACCGGTACGACACCCGGTCGGTGGCCGGCGGCACCCGGCCGGCCCGGCGCAGCGCACCGGACCCGGCGTCGTGCACCGCCACCCGGCCGTCGGCGGTGACCAGCACGATCTCCGTCACGCCGTGGTCGCCGGACCGGTAGTCCACCCCGTTGCCGGGCAACGGCAGGGACCAGCCGACCCGTCCGGTCGCCGGGTCGACCGACCGGATGGTGCCCGAGCCGTCGGCCCGCGGCGTCTCGAAGAGCAGCCCGCCGGGCTGGGTCGGCACGGGGTAGCCGGACTGCCGCCAGCGCACCACCCCGGACTCCGGGTCCAGCACGCTGGTGACGGTGTCGCCGGCCCCGGCCGGGCTGCTGGTCACCAGCAGCAGCCCGGCCAGACTGCTCAGGCCCAGCACGTGGTCGCCGGCCGGTAGGACGAACCGCCACTGCTGCCGCCCGTCGGGCAGCCGGTGCCCGGTGACCACCCGGCCCCACCCGCCCACCGTGCCCGGTCCGTCGGCCACCACCAGCCGGCCGTCGACGACCAGGAAGCTGGCGCCCTGCGGGGCGGGCACCGGGACGCCCGGCGGCCGGCCCGCCGCCGGTGCCGCGCCGGCCAGGGTCAGCAGCGCGACGAGGCAGAGCGCCACCACCCGGAGGGCGGGGGCCGGCGGCCGGCCGGGTCCGGGCGGCGGGGCGTACTCCTCGCCGTGCGGCATCTCCCCCAGCTCGATCACCGGCTCATCCGATCCGCCACACCCCGAACCGGCCGTCCCCCCGGCGGCAGACCAGCAGCGCCCGGCCGGCCCGACAGTCCCCGGTGACCCCGGGCACGGCGTCGCGGACCAGGGGGTGGTCGGCCGCCGGGTCCAGCTCCGCGACGAGCAGCCGGCCGTCATCGGAGCGGCGCACGCCGAGCAGCGGGCTGTCGAGGTCGTCGCGCCGGACCGTCTCCCAGTCGCCCAGGTGGGCGACGAGCCGGCCGGTGGCCTCCTCGACCACGACCTGCGTCCGCCCGTCGGCGCCCGCGCCGGTGACCAGCAGCCGCCCGCCCGCCTCGGCGAGCACGGCCTGCCAGGCCGGGTCGGTCCACAGGATCCGGCCGGTGCCCCGGTCCAGGGCCCACATGCCGCCGGTCTGCCGGGTGGCGCAGAGCAGCCGGCCGCAGCGGTCCACGAATCCGACCAGGGGCAGTGACGCCGTCCACCGCCGCTCCAGGGTGTCCAGGTCGTACGCGGTGACGCTGGCCCCGGCGTCGCGGACCTCCAGCAGCAGGCCGGCGGCCACCAGCGTCCGTCGCAGCGCGGGCAGCTCACCGGAGTGCAGGTCCCGGGCGGCCAGCCGGACGCCGGAGGTGGCGTCGTGCACCTCGATGGGGCCGGTGGCGGGCACCAGCACCAGCCGTTCGACCCCGGCCGGGCCGACGCTCCAGTTCACGCCGTCCGACGGGGTGGCGACGGTCCACAACGTCCGTCCGGTCGCGACGTCCACCCGGCGGACCTCGTCCACGCCCTCGCCGGCGACGGTCCGCACCAGCAGCACCGCGTCGCCCGCGGGGAGGACCACTCCGGGCAGCCGCCATTCGACCCGGCCCGTCCGCAGGTCGACCGCCATGCTCTCCCACCGGGCGTCGTCGGCGGAGCGCCCGTGAACCAGCAGCCTGCCGTCCCGCTCCATCCCGCCGATGAAGACGCCGCCGCCGGGCAGCAGGGTCCGCCAGCGGAGGCGCAGCCCCTCCGCCGTCATCCGGTAGGCGGCGAGCTGCCGCCCCACCCCGCGCTCCGGATCGGGCGGCTCCACCACGTACACCCGGTCGCCGACGACGACCGTGTCGGCGGCCGGGCCGCCGGGCACGCTGG
>NZ_JBSGJR010000377.1:0-7048 GCF_053605645.1 Micromonospora sp. NPDC003776 | reverse complement strand
GGGACCCGTGGGTCCCGGCCCCGTCCGGCCCTGAGCCGCCGCTCAGAGGCGCGACCATGCCTCGGTCAGCACGGCCCGCAGGATCTGCTCGATCTCGTCGAACTGCTCCTGCCCGGCGATCAGCGGCGGGGCGAGCTGCACCACGGGGTCGCCGCGGTCGTCGGCGCGGCAGTAGAGCCCGGCCTGGAAGAGCGCGGTGGAGAGGAAGCCGCGCAGCAACCGCTCCGACTCGGCCT
This sequence comes from Micromonospora sp. NPDC003776, assembly GCF_053605645.1. Classification (NCBI taxonomy): domain Bacteria; kingdom Bacillati; phylum Actinomycetota; class Actinomycetes; order Micromonosporales; family Micromonosporaceae; genus Micromonospora; species Micromonospora sp. NPDC003776. The sequence continues at coordinate 6,812 of NZ_JBSGJR010000377.1, read as the reverse complement.
CGTCGAAGGTCTCCCGGGTGGCCTTGTCCTTGACCAGTTCGATCCCGTAGAAGTAGCCGTCGCCCCGGACGTCGCCGACGATCGGCAGGTCGTTGAGCTTCTCCAGGGTGGACCGGAAGGCGCCCTCGTTGGCCCGGACGTGGCCGATCAGGTCCTCGCGGGCGAACAGCTCCAGGTTGGCCAGGGCCACCGCGCAGGAGACCGGGTGGCCGCCGAAGGTGACGCCGTGGGCGAACATGCCGGTCTCGCTGAGGAACGGCTCCATCAGCCGCTCGCTGGCGATCATCGCGCCGAGCGGGGCGTACCCGGAGGTGATGCCCTTGGCGGTGGTGATGATGTCGGGCTGGTAGCCGTACCGGGTGGCGCCGAAGTACTCGCCCAGCCGGCCCCAGGAGCAGATCACCTCGTCGCTGACCAGCAGCACGTCGTACGCGTCGCAGATCTCCCGGACCCGCTGGAAGTAGCCGGGCGGCGGCGGGAAGCAGCCGCCGGAGTTCTGCACCGGCTCCAGGAAGACCGCGGCGACCGTGTCCGGCCCCTCCCGCTCGATGGCGCGGCCGATCTCCTCGGCGGCCCAGCGGCCGAACGCCTCGGGGTCGTCGCCGTGCTCCGGGGCCCGGTAGAAGTTCGTGTTCGGCACCTTGATGCCGCCGGGCACCAGCGGTTCGAAGTCGCTCTTGATGCCGGGCAGGCCGGTGATCGACAGCGCGCCCATCGAGGTGCCGTGGTAGGCGATGTAGCGACTGACCACCTTGTACTTGTTCGGCTGGCCGGTGCGCTTGAAGTAGGCCCGGGCCAGCTTCCACGCCGCCTCGACGGCCTCGGAGCCGCCGGTGGTGAAGAAGACCCGGTTGAGGTCGCCGGGGGCCAGCGAGGCGACCTTCTCGGCCAGCTCGACGGCGGTCGGGTGGGCGTACGACCACAGCGGGAAGTACGCCAGCTCGCCGGCCTGCTTGGCGGCCGCCTCGGCGAGTTCGGTCCGGCCGTGGCCGGCGTTGACGACGAAGAGCCCGGCGAGTCCGTCCAGGTAGCGTCGGCCCTGCGAGTCCCAGACGTACGTGCCCTCGCCGCGCACGATCGTCGGTACCTCGCCAGCGGAGTAGCTGGCCATCCGGGTGAAGTGCATCCAGAGGTGGTCGGTGGCGTTAGCCATGTCAGCCCCATCGGGTCTCGGGCCGGTCAGGGGGTGACACCGGCCGCTCTGCCCACGGTTATCCCACAGTCAATGCTGATAAGGCAAGTGCCGGGGGCTTTAGGCAACGGATTCAGCGAGAGGCGTTGGCCACTGCAACGGATTCCGTATCAGGCGGTGCCCCAGCTGTAGGTCTGCTTGCGCAGCTTGAGGTAGACGAAGGCCTCGGTCGCCAGGACGCCCGCCACGCCGCGCAGCTTCTGCAGGATCTCCAGCAGGTGCTCGTCGTTGCGGCAGACCACCTCGGCCAGCAGGTCGAACGAGCCGGCGGTGATGACCACGTAGTCGATCTCCTCGAACTCGGCGAGCCGGTCCGCCACGGCCTCCAGATCGCCGTCGGTACGCAGACCGATCATGGCCTGCCGGGGAAAGCCCAGCTGGAGCGGGTCGGTGACCGCGACGATCTGCATCACCCCGGCGTCGAGCAGCCGCTGCACCCGCTGCCGGACCGCCGCCTCGGAGAGGCCGACCGCCTTGCCGATGGTCGCGTACGGGCGCCGGCCGTCCTCCTGGAGCTGCTCGATGATCTGCTTGGCCACGTCGTCGAGCAGAGCGTGACTGGCTCCTTCACGCACCGTGATGCGGCGCGTGCCGTTGCCGTTCTCCAGTTGCCGGTTGACCATCATCCGCTCCCCATGTCCGAATCCTTGCGCTGAGCGTAGTGCCCGGCCGCAGTCTGGCGTATTTCGTCGCCCGAGGCTATTCCCGCAACGGAATCCCTTGTAAGGCAGGTCACCTCATGTCAGGATCAGTCGTCCATCGCCATTGACCCTCCCGCCGGCGCGCCACCCCCGTCCCGCCGCCGACGATGACCCCCTAGGAGTCGTCACATGCGTAGTCCCCACCGGTCCCTCACCCGGCGTGGTCTGCTCACCGGCACCCTCGGTTCGGCCGCCCTGCTCGCCACCGCGGGCACCCTGGCCGGCTGCGGCACCAAGGGCGCCCAGCAGACCGAGGCCGGTTGCAAGAGCGATGACCTCTCCGCGACCGAGAAGAAGCTGGCCTTCTCCAACTGGCCGCAGTACATCGATGTGGACGAGAAGGACGAGTCCAAGCGCCCCACCCTGGACGCGTTCGTCGCCAAGTCCGGCATCCAGGTGACCTACACCGAGGACGTCAACGACAACAACGAGTTCTTCGGCAAGGTGCAGAACCAGCTCGCCGGCTGCCAGCCCACCGGGCGCGACCTCATGGTCCTCACCGACTGGATGGCGGCCCGGATGATCCGGCTCGGCTGGCTCCAGAAGCTGGACAAGGCCAAGCTCCCCAACGTCGAGGCCAACCTGCTCCCGTCGCTGCGGAACGTGTCCTTCGACTCGGAGCGCCAGTTCTCCGTCCCGTGGCAGTCCGGCCTGGCCGGGCTCGCCTACAACGCCAAGGTGACCGGTGAGATCCGGACGGTCGACGAGCTGCTCAACCGCGCGGACCTCAAGGGCAAGGTGACCGCGCTCTCCGAGATGCGCGACACCATGGGGCTGCTGCTCCAGTCCAACGGTCATGACCCGTCGAACTTCACCGCTGCGCAGTTCGACGACGCCTTGAACAAGCTGCAGAAGGCCGTCGACTCCGGCCAGATCCGCAAGTTCACCGGCAACGACTACTCCCAGGACCTCAACAAGGGCGACATCGCCGCCTGCATCTGCTGGTCCGGTGACGTGATCCAGCTCGGCTTCGACAACCCCAAGATCAAGTTCGTGGTGCCGGAGTCCGGCGTGATGCTCTGGTCGGACAACATGCTGGTGCCGAACAAGGGCAGCCACAAGGCGAACGCCGAAGAGCTGATCAACTACTACTACGACCCGGCCGTGGCCGCCAAGCTCGCCGCCTACGTCAACTACATCTGCCCGGTCAAGGGCGCGCAGGCCGAGATGGAGAAGATCGACCCGGACCTGGCCAAGAACCCGCTGATCTTCCCCGACGAGGCGATGCTGTCGAAGTCCAGGGTCTTCATGGCGCTGGACGAGAAGCAGGAGCGGGAGTACGAGGCGAAGTTCCAGAAGGTCATCGGAGCGTGAGAACGATGGGACACGAGACACCGGCCGGCGACCTGCGGCTGGCCCACCTGACCAAACGGTTCGGCGTCTTCACCGCGGTGGACGACCTCAGCCTCACCATCCCGCAGGGCTCGTTCTTCGCCCTGCTCGGCGCGTCCGGCTGCGGCAAGACCACCACCCTGCGGATGATCGCCGGGCTGGAGGAACCGACCAGCGGGCAGGTGCTGCTCGGTGACCGGGACATCGCCGGGCTGCGGCCGTACAAGCGGCCGGTGAACACCGTGTTCCAGAGTTACGCGCTCTTCCCGCACCTCGACATCCACGAGAACGTGGCCTTCGGGCTGCGCCGGCGCGGCATCCGCAAGGTGACCGACCAGGTCGAGCGGATGCTGGCACTGGTGCAGCTCGAAGGGTACGGGCGGCGCAAGCCCGCCCAGCTCTCCGGCGGCCAGCAGCAGCGGGTCGCGCTGGCCCGGGCCCTGATCAACCACCCGCAGGTGCTGCTGCTGGACGAGCCGCTCGGCGCGCTCGACCTGAAGCTGCGTCGGCAGATGCAGATCGAACTGAAGCGGATCCAGACCGAGGTCGGCATCACCTTCGTGCACGTCACCCACGACCAGGAGGAGGCCATGACCATGGCCGACACCGTCGCGGTGATGAACGCCGGCCGGATCGAGCAGCTCGGCGCCCCCGCCGACCTGTACGAGTACCCCGCCACCGCGTTCGTGGCGAACTTCCTCGGCCAGTCCAACCTGCTCGCCGGCGAGGCGGCCGGGCGCAGCGGGGACGACGTGCTGGTCACCGCGCACGGCGGGCGCTTCTCGGTCCCCGCCGACCGGGCCCGCGTCGCCCAGGGGCCGGTCTTCCTCGGGGTACGCCCGGAGAAGCTGCACCTGGGCGGCGACCCGGGCGCCGTCCCGGGCGGGCACCAGTACGTCGGCGGCGTGGTCACCGACGCCTCGTACGTCGGCGTGAGCACCCAGTACCTGGTGCGGACGGCCTGGGGCAGCGAGCTGTCGGTGTTCGCCGCGAACAGCGGGGTCGGCGGGCGGCTCGCCGTCGGCACCCCGGTGACCGCGCACTGGGACCCGCAGCACGCCTTCGTCCTGCCCCGCGAGGCCGGCGAGGACGACCAGACCGCCCCGCTGCTCGACGAGCCGCCGGTGGGTGTGGCGTCATGACCGCGCTCGCGCACGTACCGACCTCGTCCGGGGAGCCGGCAGCGCCGCCGGCGCCCCGGCGGGGACGGTACAACCTGCTGCCGTACCTGCTGCTGCTGCCGGGCGCGGCCTGGCTGCTGGTCTTCTTCGCGCTGCCGCTGCTCCAGCTCGCCGCCGCCAGCCTCTACGACCCGGGCGGATCGCTCTCCACCGGGTACGCGATGACCTGGGCGTTCGACAACTACCCGACGGCGTTGCAGGCGTACTGGCCGCACTTCGTCCGGTCGTTCGTCTACTCGGCGATCGCCCTGGTGCTGGCCCTGCTGATGGGCTACCCGCTGGCGTACGCGATCGCGCAGAAGGCCGGCCGGTGGAAGAACCTGCTGCTGGTCGCCGTGGTCGCGCCGCAGTTCACCAGCTTCCTGGTCCGCACCCTGGCCTGGAAGACCATCCTGTCGGACAACGGCTGGCTGGTCGGCCTGCTGCGCGACCTGCACGTGCTCGCCCCGGACGGCCGGTTGCTGGCCACTCCGTTCGCGGTGGTGCTCGGCCTGACGTACAACTTCCTGCCGTTCCTCGTGCTGCCGCTGTACGCGAGCCTGGAGCGGCTCGACTACCGGCTGCTGGAGGCGGCGAACGACCTGTACGCGAGCCCGCTGCGGGCCTTCCAGAAGGTCACCCTGCCGCTGTCGATGCCCGGCCTGATCGCCGGCACGCTGCTCTTCTTCATCCCGGCCACCGGCGACTACATCAACGCCGAGCTGCTGGGCACCCCGAACGAGTACATGATCGGCAACGTCATCGACTCGGCGTTCCTGGTCCGGCTGGACTACCCGCAGGGCGCCGCCCTGTCCTTCCTGCTGATGGCGGCGATCCTCGCGATCGTCTTCGTCTACCTGCGCAAGGCCGGCACCGAGGAGGTTTTGTGATGCGGCGCTGGATCGCGGACCGCTGGGTGATGGGCGTGGCCCTGCTCGTCCTCGCCTACCTCTCACTGCCGATCGTCGTGGTCGCCGGGCTCTCCTTCAACCGCCCCTCCAGCCGGCTGTCCTACGACTTCAACGAGTTCACCCTCGACAACTGGGCCCAACCCTGCGCCACCTCCGACATGTGCGACGCCGTGGTGCGCAGCATGGAGATCGGGCTGATCGCCACCGTGGTCTCCACCATCCTCGGCACCCTGATGGCGTTCGCCCTGGTCCGGCACGGCTTCAAGGGCCGGTCCGGGATCAACGGCCTGATCTTCCTACCGATGGCCACCCCGGAGCTGGTGATGGGCACCTCGCTGCTCGCCCTCTTCGTCGCCGCCGGGGTGCCGCAGGGCTTCTGGACCATCGTCATCGCGCACGTCATGTTCTGCGTCTCGTTCGTGGTGGTCACCGTGAAGGCCCGGCTCGCCGGCATGGACCGGCGGCTGGAGGAGGCCGCCATGGACCTGTACGCCAGCGAGTGGCAGACCTTCCGGCGGATCACCCTGCCGCTCGTGCTGCCGGGCATCGTGGCCGCCGCGCTGCTGGCCTTCTCGCTCAGCTTCGACGACTTCATCATCACGAACTTCAACGCCGGCACCACGGTCACCTTCCCGATGTACGTCTGGGGCGCCGCCCAGCGGGGCATCCCACCCCAGGTCAACGTCATCGGCACAGCGATGTTCGCGATCGCGCTGCTGCTCGTCGGCGCCAGCACGCTGCGCGGCCGGCGAGCCCGACGGGCGGCCCTGGTGGCCCCGGTCGCGGCCGTCGGGGCGCCGAAGAGCGCGTCATGAAACTCCCGCATACCGGCCGGGCGCTGGCCGCCGCCGCGCCCGTCCCGTACTGGCTGGACCGACCGGAACGCCCCGACCCGCTGCCGGCGCTGGCCGGCACCCACGACACCGACCTGCTGGTGATCGGCGGCGGCTACTCGGGCCTCTGGACCGCGCTGCTGGCCAAGGAGGCCGACCCGGACCGGGACGTCCTCCTGGTCGAGGCGGGCACCTGCGGCTGGGCGGCCTCCGGGCGTAACGGCGGGTTCTGCGCCGCGTCGCTCACCCACGGCCTCGCCAACGGCGTCGACCGGTTCCCCGGTGAGATCGACGAGCTGGAGCGGCTCGGCCGGGAGAACCTGGACGCCATCGCCGCGACCGTCGCGAAGCACGGCATCGACTGCGACTTCGAACGCACCGGGGAGCTGGCGGTGGCGGTCGAGCCGTACCAGCTCGCGGGGCTCGTCGAGGACGCCGAACTGGCCCGCCGGTACGGCCACGACGTCCGGCTGCTCGACCGGGACGAGGTGCGCGCCGAGGTCGACTCGCCGACGTACCTCGGCGGCATGTGGGACCGGGACCGGGTGGCCATGCTCGACCCGGCGCGGCTGGCCTGGGGACTACGCCGCGCCGCGCTCGACCTCGGCGTACGGATCCACGAGCACACCCGGGTCACCGGCCTGCGCCGGGACGGCGGCGCGCTGCGGGCGACCACGGCCGGC
>NZ_JBSGJR010000376.1:0-7071 GCF_053605645.1 Micromonospora sp. NPDC003776 | reverse complement strand
AACCCCCCGCGCCCCCCCCCCGCCCACGCCCCCCGTTCGTACCACACCCCCCCCCGGCCCCCCCGCGCCCCCCCCCCGGGCCGCCGGCGCCGCCGGCCCCCCCCCCGGCGGGGCGGCGGTGACCAGCACGCTGGCCAGGGCGGCGAGGGCGGTGAGGCGGCGGTGGCGCAACGGTCGCATCGGCACTCCCGGGAGGACGGAGCCAGATTTGTAAAGGAACCTTCCCGATCGATGAAGCTAAGCCGGTCGGCCACGCCTGGTCAAGGGCGGCGCGGCCAGGTCGTGGGTATGCGGCGCTGCCGCCCGATCGAGCGCAGCCCGGCCGCGTCACCCGGTCCGTCGTCCCTGGTCAGCAGAGCGGAAACGGTTGTCGGATATGCGATCCGACCAGCCCGAACGGTCCTTGTTCGGCGGTCGGCCGGGCGGCAGGATGGGCAGGGACGGATGGAGTTGCGGTGAGCCAGACCCACGCTGTTGCCGCCCCGAGTCCCGCCCCGACCGCGGCGCGGACCACCCCGACAACCCACCAGCGCCCCGCCGCGTCACCGCGGCCGGCCGCCGGGTCCGAGTTCGGCCGGGTCGCGTTCGAGCGGGCGTTCGCCGACCCGGGCCGGCCCGTCCACGGCGCGGTTCGCGCGTCCGTCGAGGCCGCCACCGGGGTGCCGCTGGCCAACGTACGCCTGCACACCGGCCCGCGGGTACGCACGGCGGCCCGGGCCGCCCGCGCCGCCGCCTTCACCCTAGGGCGGGACATCGGGATCGCGGTCGAGCCGGGGCAGGCCGTCCCGGACGCGTTGCTTGCGCACGAGCTGATCCACGCCGCGCAGCAGGCGGGCGACGGGGACGCCGCGCCGGCCGACGCGGAGGCGCAGGCGCACCACGGCGCGCACGACCTCCACGCACTGGGCCCACTGCGCCGCACCGGTATGCCGTACGTCGCGTTCGCGGCCGAGGACTGGCTGCACAGCACCCCGGACATCCGGCACTACAGCTTCACCGAGCTCGTCGACGAGCTGCGCGCCGTGGACGAGTGGCTCAACCGGCAGGTCGTCGGCAGCCAGGAGACCGACCGGATGATGGAGGCCAAGGCGGCCCTGGAGGCGGAGATCGGCCGCCGGCGGGCCGCCATCCGGGCCGCCGACCGGCCGCCACCACGGCGCGGCCGGGGCCGGGCGGCACCGGCGCAGCCTCAGCCGGAGCTGCCCGAGCAGACGGAGATGCCGCGCGTGCTGCGGGAGCGGACCAGCACCCAGCTCACCGACCCGACCGAGATCCGGGCCGAGGTGGACCGGATCACCGCCTGGTTGCAGCGCCCCGACCTGAGCCGGGCCGACCGGTCGATCCTGCGACAGGAACTCGCCTCGCTGGAGCCGGGGTTCGGTGCGGAGCTGGGCCGGGCGAGCGCCCAGCGGCAGCAGCAGCGACTGGCCCGCGCCCTGTCGCCAGGGGACGGAGCGGATGAGGCCGCGGTGCTCGCGAACATCCGGCTGATCGAGTCGATCCGGCCCTACCAGGAGCAGCCGGGCATGGCGTATGTCATGCACGACGGCGAGCTGCTGGTCTTCCCGCAGCAGCTGGCCGACCGGGTACGCGCGGAGGTCACCGCCGCGTTGCAGGAGGCGGCACGCCGGACCCGGAGCATCAACGACAGCACCGAGTACCGGATGAACGAGCATCTGCGGCTCAACTACGAGGACCAGTACGTCGTCGGCTTCTTCGTCAGCCTGGTCAGTGGCGAGGAGCCGGTGGACCTGCAGCGGCGCATGCTCGGCCCGCTGGCCGACTCCAACATCGCGCTCAGCCGCTACCGCGCGGCCCAGCAACGCGGCTCGTTGAGCGAGATGGCCGACGCCGTCTTCACCGCGGCGGTGAAGGCCGACCAGGCGCAGACCATCGTGCTCAACGGGATCGACCGGGCGGTCGCGGCCGCCGGTGCGATCGTCACCGGGCTGACCATCACCCGGAACCTGGCGTTCGCGGTGGCGCTGTCCATCGGCGCGATCCTCGCCGCTCCGGTGGTCGCGGCGGGGGTCGCCGGCACCGGCGCGACGGGCCTGCTCGCCACCGGCATGACCGCGGTCGGCACCGGGACCGTGGTCGGCGGCGAAGGCTTCCTGCTCGGCTTCGCCGGTGGGGCGGGCGGTGAGCTGTTCGCCGGCCACGGCGGGCAGGCGGCGCTGCGGACCGGGCTGAGCGAGGGGCGACGCGTCGGCGAGCAGGGCTTCGCGATCGGCGTCGGCGGCGGGGCGAGCCTCGGGCTGGCCCGCAACCTCGGTGTGGGTGCGGCCGGGCTGACCCGCGGCGGGCAGTTGTGGCGGGGTGCCCTCGCCGGCGGCGGCGGCAACGCGCTCGGGTCGATGACCGGTGCGGCGCTCAGCGACGTTCCGGAGGGCGAGAGCCGGGCCGGATTCGTGCTGCGGTCCGGGGCGTGGGGCGCCGGGCTCGGCATGTTTGGCGGGGCGGCCGGCGCCGGCTCCCAGTGGCTGACCTCCCCGGCGGCCCGGCTCGGCGTCGGCGTGGGGCTGCCCAGCCTGGCCGGTGCAGGCGCGACGTACCTCCAGACGGGGGGCGACTGGAGCCAGACGTTGCAGGCCGGCGCGCTGGGGCTCACTGTCGGGACGCTGGCCAGCCGCCAGCCGACCGGGGTCACCCCCGGCCAGCAGCGCGCGTTCGAGCTCGGCCGAGGGCTCATGCGCACCACCCGGACCTACGCGGGTGCGTTGATGATCGGCCTGGGCAACGTCGGGCCGTCGGTGCGGATGAGCGAGTCGTCCGCGCCGACCACGATCGTCGTGCGCGACAGCGACGCCGGGGCAGTCCAGCAGAGCCAGGCTCCGGTGCAGCAGCAGTCTCCGGCGCCGGTGCAGCAGCAGGTTTCCGCGACGGCATCGCAGCAGATGACGGTGCCCGCTCCGGCGCAGCAGCCGCAGCCGACGGTGACCGTCCGGATCTCCACCGGGGCTTTTCTCGTCAACCCGGCCCGCCTGGTCACCGACCCCTTCTCCGGCCAGGTGCTCGGTCAGCGGTCCGCGTCGGCGCAGACCGCCCGCTCCCTGATCACCGGCATCCGCGCGGACGAGGGCGAGGCGGCAGCCTGGCGGCAGGCTCTTGCCCGCGGCGAAATCGGGTTGCAGGGGCCGACCGGCTCGAACGTGCCCGGCGGCGACTTCTACACCGGCGAGATCGACGCCAACGGGCAGGTGACCCTCATCGCCACCGACGTGAAATTGTCCACCGTGGGTAGCTTCCCGACGCCGGCCACCACCATCAAGCCCACCTGGATGGCCGAGTTGCAGGCGGCCATCGCGCCGGGCCGGCTCAACCTCGGCGACCCCGCGTTGGAGGCCGCGATCCGGGCCGCGTTCGCCGCCGGCCGGGTGCGCATCCGTCAGCTCAACGCGGACTACTCGCCGACCGGCGGGGGCACCATCACCGGCTGGTGAGCCGGCGGACCCGGACAGACGAAAGGCGCCGACCTCGTCGGCGCCTCGTCATCCGTGCCGTCCAGCCATACGGGGTGTCGAACCCCTCATCCATGACCGCAAGGTCTCGGCTGTCCCTACCGCGGGTTGTCGTATGCCTGGACCTATGACGATAATCCCCTTCGTCAGGGTATGCAACGGTCCAGCGTGAACGAACCCTGCTCCACACGTACCCCGACGCCCAGCGGGTTGAGCACGTCGCTGACGTAGCGCAGGGACACCTTCTGCACCGGCCCCTCATCGCGCAGCACCACGCCGGCCCGGAACGGCCCGGCCGCGTCCAGGCCGCGCAGTTGCAGGAACGCCCCGAACTGGCCGGCCACCCGTACCGCGTCGACGACGGTGCCGTCGGTCCGATCGCCGGTGCGCTGCAACCGGGCGTGGTTGTCCCGCATGGTCAGACTGGTGAAGCTGCCCAGGTAGAAGGCGTGCCGCTGGCGGCCCCAGAAGAACGGGACCGCGCAGGACACCGTGTTGTTGCCGATCACCACCTGGCCGAGCACCCGCCGGCCGCTGCCGGCCGCCCGCAGCGCCACGTGGACGCCCTGCAACGCCCCGGTCACCTCGTTGCCCTCGACCCGGACCAGATTCGCCCGATCGCCGGCCACCACGATGCCCTGCCCGACGGCCCGGGTGTCCACCAGCGCCGCCGCGAGGAACCGGCCGCTGACCGCGCCGACCGCCGCCTGGTGCGGTTCGGTGGCGCTGGACGCGACGAACCGGGCCAGCCCCTGGTGCAGCGAGGAGCCCGCCGCCAGCCGCCGCGTCGGGGTGGCCTTCGCCCAGTCGGCGGCCAGCCGACGCAGCGCGGCCGGACCGTCCATCCGTACCGTGCGATCGTCGGCCAGGGTGACCGCCGCGCCGCCGGCCTTCGGGTCGACGGCCAGGTGGGCGGCGACGAACCGACCCAGCTCGCGGGCCACCAGGCGGGTCATCGCCACGGTCGCCTTGCCAACCGACAGCACGACCGTGTTGTCCACGACGGTGCTCTCGGTGGCCGAGGCAACGACGATGCCGGACTGCTGGTCGCCGATCTCCAACCGGTTGCCGCGCACCTCCACCACCCCCGGACGCACGCCCTCCGGGTCGGGCGCCGCGTAGATGCCCGACTGCGCCCTGCCCGACGAGTCCGGGCACCACACCTCGCAGTCGCGCACCCGCACCCCGTCGCAGCCCAGGAAGGTCAACGCGCCCAGCAGGTGCTCCTCACCGGGCGGCGTTCCGGGCGCCAGGCCGGACTCCACCCGCAGCCGGGTGACCTCGATGTCCGGGCACCGGGTCGCCACCAGCACCGCCTCGTGCTTCTCGCCGACCAGCACCGTGGCGGGTCCGACCCCGGTGATCACCACGCGCTGCTTGCCCTTGACGGTCAGCGGGGCGCCGACCCGGTACGTCCCGGCGGCCAGGCACAGCTCGCCCCCGGTGGGGGGCAGGGCGTCCAGGGCGGCCTGCAGGTCGTCGCCGGGGAACGCGGTCACCGTGCAGGTGCCGCCGCGCAGGCCGGTCAGCGGCGGGAAGGTCGGCCGGCAGTCGGTGAGCACCGTCTTGTTCGTCAGGTCCACCACGGCCAGTGGCGTGGCGGTGTGCACGACGCCGTCGGGCGGCGCGTTGGTCAGCGTCTCCACCGCGTCCCCGGCGCTGCCGCGGACCCGCACCCCCCACCAGTCGCCGACCTGGTAGGTGCCGGGGCGGGCGGTGAAGGCGATGCCGACGTCGGCGCCGCCGAGGGTCAGCGGGACGCCGCCGGCCGCGCCGACGGCCTGCCCGTCCCAGCGCCGCAGGCAGGTGCCGGGCGGGTTGCCGACCAGCGGGCTGGCGGCGCCGAGGGTGATCGTGTCGCCGCCGGCCGACGGCGCCACCGCCGCCACGGTGAACAGCGCGCCGTGGTTGCGCCGGTCGGCTCGCCGGGCCAGCGTGGACACCTCGACCAGGTCGCCGGAGGCGAACGTCACCGCGGGCGACGGGGCCAGGGTCACGGCCGTGCCGGCCACCTTCGCCGCCACGGCCTCGCTGCCGTTCGCGTACGACCAGGCGAACCGGGCCGTCTTCTCGGTGCCCGCGTCGAGCACCTCGATGCGCAGCAGCCCGTCGGGCAGCTTGCTGCGCGGGTCGTCGGGAGGCGCGCACGGGTCCGCCGACACCGCCGCGGCGATCCGCGACACGTCCAGCCGGCCCGTCGACACCGGCGCGGGCAGGCCGGCCGCCGAACAGGTGGCGGAGTTCGTGGCGGCGGCCCGTACCCGCCAGCCCACCCGGGTGCGGGTGGTGGTGTCCACCCCGGCGAGGGCCGGGTCGAGCAGGCTCAGGTCCTCCGCCGCCTGCACCTCTTCGACGAACGCGTCGAGGTAGACGTTCACCAGGCCGGACGCCGGGAGGGCGCCGATCTCCGGCTGCGTCGCGTACGCCAGGTCGGTGGGGTTGCGCGCGAGCAGCCCACCGAGCCACATCGTCCCGGCGCGGACGGTCAACGCCCCGCCCACGAACTCCACCTTGAACGCGGTGCTGCCGACCGGCACGCCGGCCGGGCCGATCGTGTCGCGGGCGAGCTGCCGGGCGTCCCGGGCGGAACCACCCACCACCAAATTCCAGTCGGTGTCCAGCAGCACCCGGCCCTGCTGCAGAAGCGCCGCGGTCCACCGGTCGGTGGCGCGCAACGGGACGCTGGTGACGTCTCCGGTCATGTCATTCCTCCGGGTGCGCGACGCTCAGGTGCGGATGCACGGTCAACGGGGTCATCTCGGGCAGGCGCTGCGCCAGCCGGACGGCCAGCGGCCCGCGGCGGGCGTGGTGGTACGCGCCGATCTCGCCGCCGTCGCTCGCGCCGGTGAGCAGCGCGGGCGACGGGCGGGCCGACGGGGCGTCGACCACCGGCGCGTAGTAGCCGGCCGAGTCGAAGCCGACCCCGCCGAAGCGGGGCAACGGCCCGGTCAGGCTGTGGTACGCGGGCGGGTGGGCCTGCGGCGAGTCGTGCTCGCCCAGATGGCAGTAGCGCACGCAGCCGGTCGACGTCACGGTCGTGCGCAGCCCGCCGGTGAACAGGCAGTCGGTTACCCACACCTCGTCGGCCCCGACCGGCCCGACGAAGGTGACCCCGGTGGCGGCCAGGTCGGGCGGGAACCGGTCGACGGCGGCGATCGCAGCGCGGGTCGGGTCGCCACCCGGGTCCCCGCCGCACGGCATCAGCGCCGCGCCCCGCCCGTCCACCACGCAGTCGGTCAGCTGGATCGGGTACGCGGACAGGTCGGCACGGACCGGGCCGAGCAGACAGCGCGTCGCGGTCAGCCGCACCGTCCACGCCGTCGGGTCGACCTCGATCCCGTGCCCAGACGTCGGGTCGCAGGTGATCCCGACCAGGTCGACGCCGGCCAGTTCGGGGCCGATCCGCAGCGCGCCAGCGAGCAGGAACCCGGAGAGCTCGACCTGGACGTCAGCCAGCCGCAGGGACAGGTCCCCGGTGACCACCGGGGTGCAGCCGGTCGGGGCGACGACCCGCCACCGGGTCAGCGCCGGGACGCCGGTCACCGGTCCGGCCGGCGCGGCGAGCCGGTCGCTGGTGAGCAGCCGGATCTCCACCTGCGGCGCGTCCGGC
>NZ_JBSGJR010000375.1:0-7082 GCF_053605645.1 Micromonospora sp. NPDC003776 | reverse complement strand
AGAGCGCCCCTGCCCCGCCGCCCCGCCGTGCCCGTCGCGCCGGGGCGGCGCCGGTTCAGTGGTACGCCAGCTCGCCGGCCCGGATCGGCACCTCCACCCGGTTCTCCGGCGGGGCGAGCGGACAGGCCCAGCGGTCGTCGTACGCGCAGCTGGGGTTGTAGAGGTAGTTGGCGTCGAGCCGGACCCGGTGGCCGGGGAGCACGGTCAGCCCCCGCCCGAACGTGCCCTTCACGGTGTCGGTGAGGTACCGCCCGCCGCCGTAGCTCCCGTCGCCGCAGCTGGCGTCCCGCACGGGGAGGAAAAGCCCGCCGCCGTACGCCTCGATCCACCAGAGGGTGAGCGGGCCCCAGGGCGTCTCGGCCACCGCCACCCGGCGGTACCGGACGACCCCGTCGGGGCCACCGGTGTCGATGGCCTCGGTGCCGGTGGCCGGGCGCAGCGGCGCCTCGACCACGGCCGCCGGGTCCGGCGGGTACCAGCGGGCTCCGGTGAATCCGGGCCGGTCGGCGGCCGGCAGCGGGCTGGCGGGATGGGTGCGGAACAGCTCGTCCCGGGCCGCTCGGAGGCCGGCCAGGTCGAGGTCGGAGAGGTAGAGCCGGGCCACCCGCTCCCGCCAGTCGAGGACGTCGAGATCATCCATCCCCCGACCCTAGCCACCGCCATCCCCGAGCCGGCCCCGGCCACCTGTCCCTGCCCGGCTGCCGCCCACCGCACCGCGGCGGCTCGCCGACGGGCGCAGCAGCCGGCTCGGCCGGCAATTGGCGGCTCGCCGACGGGCGGAGCAGGGGCCCGTCCGGCAACAGTCCGTCGCTCCCTTTGCTCTGCTTCAACCCGCGCAACAGCCAGCGGCCATTGGTGTTGCGTGCGTTGAAGCAGAGCAAAGGCGACTGGAACAGGGCCGACTCCCGACCGAGAGGGGGTCCAACCGGGCCCGACGACAAGCGGGGCGGGGCCGGGGCGAAAGCGGGCGCGGGAGTGCGAAAGCGGGCGCGGAGGGCGAAAGCGGGGCGGGCGTGGGGCGGGGCCGGCGGTCAGGGGTCGGTGGCGAGGCGGGCGTGCAGGTGCTCGTCGTGCCGGCGTCCGTCGCCGTATCGGTGGGATTCCCGAAGGACGCCCTCCAGGCGGTACCCGGACCGTTCGGCCACCCGACAGGACGCCTCGTTCTCGACCGCGTGCCACAGCTGGACCCGGTGCAGGCCCAGCTTCCCGAAGCCCCAGCGGGTGACCGCGCCGACCGCTCGGGAGGCGACCCCCCGGCCCCGGGCGGCGGCGGCCGTCCAGTAGCCGATCGCGGCGTCGCCGTCCTGGATCTGGTGCAGCGACACCGAGCCCAGCAGCGTCTCGTCCGCCTCGTCGGCGATGGCCAGGGAGATGTGGGTGCCGGAGCTCCAGTCGGCGCGCGAGCGCACCCAGGCGAGGGCTCGCGCCAGGTCCGTCACCCCCTGCGCGTTCCACCGGGCGATCTCGGAGTCGGCCAGCTCCACCAGCACGGCCGGGGCGTCCCCGTCCCGCCAGGGGCGCAGCAGCAGGCCCGGGGCGATCAGCTCGAGCTTCTCCACGAGCCGGAGTCTGCCATGACGACAGGTTCAGATTTCAAAATCCCCGGCGGCAACCTCCGATGTCGGCCCGCTCACAAGCGCGTCAGGGGGCTTGTTTAAATTTTAAGTAGTGCTAGTCTTCTGGGCATGACGGAGAGCCTGGACAGCGAGCGGATGGCCTGCTGGCGCGCGTACATCGAGTCCAGCCAGCGGCTCTTCACCCAGCTCGAGGACGACCTGCGCGCGGACAGCGAGCTGAGCTTCGCCGACTACCACGTGCTGGTGCTGCTCTCCGAGGCGCCGGGGCAGCGGCTGCGGATGGGTGAGCTGGCCGGCCGGCTGGTCTTCTCGCCGAGCCGGCTGACGTACCAGATCTCCTCCATGCAGAAGCGGGGCCTGGTCGCCCGCCAGTCCTGCCCCGAGGACCGTCGCGGCAGCGAGGCCGTGCTGACCGCCGCCGGACTGCTGGCGCTGCGCGAGGCCGCGCCCCACCACCTGCGCTCCGTGCGTACCCACCTGATCGACGACCTCGACGACGCCGAGGTCGCCTGCCTCACCCGGGTCTTCGAGCGGCTCGGCCAGCGCCTGCGCGCCGACCGCGACGCGTCGTCCACCCCGGCCGACAAGTAAGGAGCCCGAGATGCCCGCGATCACCGTCGACGACGTCCTCGTCCTGCCCCGCCTGCCCCGGCTGGACGAGTCCACCACCTACCGGCCGGTCCGCCGGCTGACCACCGCGCCCAGCGGGTACGAGGGTGAGGGCTTCCCGGTCCGCCGGGCCTTCGCCGGCGTGCCGCTGACCGAGCTGGACCCGTTCATCCACCTCGACCAGATGGGCGAGGTCGACTACGCCCCGGGTGAGCCGAAGGGCACCCCGTGGCACCCGCACCGCGGCTTCGAGACGGTGACCTACATGATCGACGGGATCATGGACCACCAGGACTCGCAGGGCGGCGGCGGCACCATCACCGACGGCGACACGCAGTGGATGACGGCCGGCAGCGGCCTGCTCCACATCGAGGCGCCGCCGGAGCACCTGGTGATGAGCGGTGGCCTCTTCCACGGCCTCCAGCTCTGGGTCAACCTGCCGAAGGTGGCGAAGATGATCGCGCCCCGCTACCAGGACATCCGGGGCCGGGAGTCGGCGCTGCTCACCACGCCCGACGGCGGGGCGCTGGTCCGGGTGATCGCCGGGGAGGTCGCCGGACACCGCGGTCCGGGCTCGACCCACACCCCGATCACCATCGCGCACGTCACGCTCCAGCCGGGTGCGGAGCTGAGCCTGCCCTGGCGGCCGGACTTCAACGCGCTGGTCTACGTGCTCGCCGGCCGGGGCACCGTCGGCACCGACCGCCGGCCGATCCACGTCGGCCAGCTCGCGGTGCACGGCCCGGGCGACGCGCTGCGGGTGACCGCCGACGCGGCGCAGGACGGCAACACCCCGGCGCTGGAGCTGTACATCATGGGCGGGCAGCCGATCCGGGAGCCGGTGGCGCACTACGGCCCGTTCGTGATGAACACCCGCGCCGAGCTGATCCAGGCGGTCGAGGACTACCAGGCCGGCCGGCTCGGCGTGATCCCGGCCGAGCGCCTGCCGCACACCGGCGGCGAGGGCGCGCGCCCCTGAGCACGCGGACGGCGGGCGTTCGGGCACTGCCCGGGCGCCCGCCGGCGGCTCAGGAGACGGCGAAGATGCCGGCCACGCCGAGGAGCACCATCACCAAGACCGCGACCAGGGCCCCACGCTCGCTCTCGACCGCCTGCACGCGGTACTCGGCCATGGTGTCAGTCGTCTCGGCGGGCATGGTGCGGCCTCCTCGGTTCTCGTGCTCCAGGGGTGCGGTGGGGCCCCGCGTCCGAACCCCGCCGACCTGGGGCGGTCGGCGTGCGGCTGCGTGTCGGGGGTCCTACCGTGAGGACGGTGTCGACCTCGGGAGGCTGGAACGTGACCATGCGGGACTGGTTCCTCACCGCACAGGAACGCGCCAACCCGGGCTCTGATATACCCGCCTGGACGACGGAAAACCTCGCCGAGCCGTTGATTCACGGTGCCGCCTACTTCGACCGGCTGGCCGAGGAGGTGGCCGCGCTCAAGGCCGGCGACCATCTCTTCTTCACCGACTGGCGGGGCGACCCCGACCAGCGGATGCGGCCCGACGGTCCCACGGTGGTGCAGCTCTTCGCCCAGGCCGCCCAGCGCGGCGTACTCGTCAAGGGCCTGATCTGGCGCTCCCACCTCGACGCGCTCTCCTACAGCGAGGCGGAGAACCGCAGCCTCAGCGAGGCGCTCTGCGCGGCCGGCGCCGAGGTGCTGCTGGACCAGCGGGTCCGGCGCGGCGGCTCGCACCACCAGAAGCTGGTGGTGCTGCGCCACCCGGACGAGCCGTCCCGCGACGTGGCGTTCGCCGGCGGGATCGATCTCTGCCACAGCCGCCGGGACGACGCGGCGCACCACGGTGACCGACAGGCGGTGGCCATGTCACCGAAGTACGGCCCGCACCCGCCCTGGCACGACGTCCAGCTCGCCCTGCGCGGCCCGGTGGTCGGTGCGCTGGACACCACGTTCCGGGAACGGTGGACCGACCCGATGCCGCTGGACTCGGAGAACCCGCTGGCCTACCTGCGGGACCGGCTGCGCGGCGCGGACCTGAGCCCGGACCCGCTGCCGGACCAGCCGGCCGATCCCCCACCCTGCGGCCCGCACCAGATCCAGGTGTTGCGCACCTACCCCGCGGTCCGGCCGCGCTACTCGTTCGCGCCGGACGGGGAGCGGACGGTCGCCCGCGGCTACACCAAGGCCGTCCACCGGGCCCGCCGGCTGATCTACCTGGAGGACCAGTACCTCTGGTCGACGGAGGTCGCCGACCTCTTCGCCCGGGCCCTGCGGGAACAACCGGACCTGCACCTGGTCGCCGTGGTGCCGCGCCACCCGGACGTCGACGGCCGACTGGCGCTGCCGCCGAACCTGGTGGGCCGGGAGCAGGCCATCTCGCTGTGCCACCGGGCCGCCCCGGACCGGGTGCACGTCTTCGACGTGGAGAACCACGAGGGCACCCCGGTGTACGTGCACGCGAAGGTCTGCGTGGTGGACGACGTCTGGGCCAGCGTGGGCAGCGACAACTTCAACCGCCGCTCCTGGACGCACGACAGCGAGCTGTCCTGCGCGGTGCTGGACGAGACCCGGGACGAGCGGGCCCCGGTCGACCCGGCGGGGCTCGGTGACGGCGCCCGCCGGTTCGCGCGGGACCTGCGGCTGCGGCTGTGGCGGGAGCACCTGGACCGGGACCCGGACGGCGGGGAGGACCACGACCTGCTCGACCCGGCGGACGCGGTCGCGGCGATCACCGGCGCGGCCGAGGCGCTGGAACGCTGGCACGCCTCCGGGCGTACCGGGCCCCGGCCGCCGGGCCGGCTGCGGCCGCACCGGCCGGAGCGGTTGCCCTGGCGGACCCGACTCTGGGCGCTGCCGGCGTACCGGCTGGTCTACGACCCGGACGGCAGGCCGCTGCGGGCCCGGCGGGCGGGCACCTGGTGAACCCGGGCCGGCGGCTCGTCGGCCGGGACCGGCTCGTCCAGCCGGTTGGGGTGGGCCGGATACGCGAACGAGACCCGGGGCGAGTAGAAGCCCCAGCAGACGTGCAACGGGTTGGTCGGGCGTAGCGCGTAGACCGGGTGGTCCGGGGCGAGGAACTCCACCGACTCGATCTCGAACGGCGACACCGGCTCCGCGACGTACGGGTAGTCGGTGAGCACCAGTTCACCGTCGCGCGCGGTCAGGTAACGGTGGTGCCCGTTGTGCGCCTCGGTGCCGGTGTGCCCGGCCCGGCCCAGCACCCGGATGAGCGGACGCCCGTCCGCCCGGGTCTCGGTGCTGAGCCGCCCGCCCCGCACCGCCACGCAGGTCTCCCCGGCGGTCGCCGGGGCGCCGCGGGCGGCGGCGTACTGCCGGACCACCGGGCTGGACGCCAGGTAGTGGGTCCACCAGCCGCCCGGGGTGTCCCCGTCGGGCGGGTTCATGCCCTGCAGCGAGACGCCCAGGAAGGTGAGCGAGTACGGGCCGAAGCCGGAGGTCTGGCTCTCGTCGTCCACCACGTACTGGCAGAGGAAGACCTGGCGGTCGGGGCGGGCGCGGAGGCCGGCCGGGACGAGCGCCGCGACCGCGTCGGGATCCGCCGGCAGCCAGCTGAACAGCAGCGTCGGGGCGTTGACGACGAGTTGCGGAGCGGCGGGATCCAGCACGGTGCCTCCGTAGACGTTTATCCCAGGGACGCTACGGGCGGTCTCGTCAGCGGGACAACGACGGAAAGTCGACACTGCGCGCCGATTATCGGGTTTCTCGTTGACCGGTCGGCCGACCGCTCCCACCGTCCGGGTTGGCCGGCATGGGTCCCTCGGAGCCAGCCTCGCGGGAGCTTTTGCGGTCTATTTCGGCTTTCATGCCACGACACGGCTTAAGTACATCGTACTTTCGGCTAGATTTCTCAGAGCCGATCAGGTTAAGGTGGCTTCCGAACGGACTACACGAAGCTAAACCGAAGCGTCACGTCTTCTTTTTCCGCGGACGAGGTGCAGGGAGGACCACCCATGACCGCGAAGACCATGACCGAGCCGGCGGCGACAACGCCGTCCACCTCCGCGAAGCTCGACCCTCGGGCGCTCACCGACAGCGCCGCCGACCTGCTGCAGGCGATGGCCGCCCTGCCCGCCAACCACCCGTCCCGCCCCGCGCTGCGGGACCGGGCCATCGAGGCGTGGCTGCCGCTCGCCAACCACCTCGCCCACCGCTACAGCGGCCGGGGCGAACCCACCGACGACCTGGCCCAGACGGCCGCGGTCGGCCTCATCAAGGCGATCGACAAGTTCGACCCGTCGCGGGGGGTCGACTTCGCCGGATACGCCATCCCGACCATCATCGGCGAGCTCAAGCGGCACTTCCGCGACCGCACCTGGGACATCCGGGTGCCCCGTCGCCTCCAGGAGCTGCGGCTGGCGATCTCCGACGCCAACAGCTCGCTGCTGCAGACCCTCGGCCGCTC
This sequence comes from Micromonospora sp. NPDC003776, assembly GCF_053605645.1. NCBI lineage: Bacteria > Bacillati > Actinomycetota > Actinomycetes > Micromonosporales > Micromonosporaceae > Micromonospora > Micromonospora sp. NPDC003776. Next base: position 508 of record NZ_JBSGJR010000375.1, on the reverse strand, counting down.
GCCGACGGTCGCCGACATCGCCGCCCACCTCAACCTCACCGAGGAAGAGGTCCTGGAAGGGCTGGAAGGCGCCCGCGCGTACAACGCGGTGTCGCTGTCCACCCCGACCGGCGACGGCGACCGGGCCACCGAGCTGGGCGACATGCTCGGCGGCGAGGACTCCGAGTTCGAACTGGCCGAGCTCCGGGTGGCGCTGGGCCCCGCGCTCGCCACGCTCGACGAGCGCGAGCAGAAGATCCTCACGCTGCGCTTCTACGGCAACCTGACCCAGTCGCAGATCGCCGAGCAGATCGGCGTCTCCCAGATGCACGTGTCCCGGCTGCTGGCCCGGGCACTGACGAAGCTGCGCGGGCAGCTGGACGGAACGTACTAGGGGGTGGAGACGATGGCCGGGTCGGCGGGCCCGGGCAAAGTGATTTACACGCGGGCCCGGGCGGTGGTTGAACCTCCCGGGCGTTGCGCCTCTGCGCGGCGTGAGCCCGCCACCACGGGGTCACCGCAGGCTCCG
>NZ_JBSGJR010000374.1:0-7086 GCF_053605645.1 Micromonospora sp. NPDC003776 | reverse complement strand
TGGCGGCCTTGCCGCCCAGCTCCAGGGTGAGCTTCTTCCGGGTGCCGGCGACCGCGCGGGCGATGGCCTTGCCGACCTCGGTGGAACCGGTGAAGCCGCCGCCGCCGGCCCGTTCGACGGTGACCCGCCCGCCCAGCCGTTGTCGGCGGCGGAGCTGGCCCGGCTGACCGGGCTCGACGACGAGGTACGGGTGGTCGACGGCCACCCCCGGTTCCACCTGGCCGACTGCCCGCACCTGGTCGGTCGGGCCGACGAGCCGCTGCCGGTCGCCGAGGCGGTGGACCTCGGCTTCACCCCGTGCGCCCGCTGCGCGCCGGCCACCGCCCTGCTCGCCGACCCACCCCTGGGCCGATCATGGTGAGCAGCCACGACCGGCTCACCGTCGCCGTACGGGTGAAGCCCGGCGTCTCGCGGGCCCGGGTCGGTGGGCGGTTCGACGGCCCGCACGGTCCGGCCCTGGTGATCGCGGTGACCGCGCCCGCGGTGGACGGGCGGGCCACCGAGGCCGCCCGGCGTGCCCTGGCCGGCGCCCTCGGTGTGCGGCCGGCGGCCGTCTCGCTGCGCGCCGGCGCGGCCAGCCGGGACAAGCTCTTCCTGGTCGAGCGCCCGGCCGCCGGGCTGGCCGACGTGCTGCGCCGGCTGCGCGACGGATCGGCCGAGTGAGGACCGTCCGGGCCGGTAGCGGATGACGCCTGGGCTGGATCTCGCGCTGCTGCTCGGCGCGGCCGTCCTGCTCGTGGCGGTGGGCGCGGTGCGCTTCTCCACCCGGCTCGGCGTGCCGAGTCTCCTGGTCTACCTCGCGCTCGGGGTGGCGATCGGCGAGGCCGGGCTGGGTATCCGCTTCAGCGACGTCGAGCTCACCCGGGTGCTCGGGTTCTGCGCGCTCATCGTGATCATCGCCGAGGGCGGGTTGAGCGCGCGGTGGAGCACCCTGCGCCCGGTGCTCGGGATGGCCGCCGCGCTCGCCACGGTCGGCGTGGTGGTCAGCATCGCGGTGGTCGGGCTCGTGGTGCACCTGGCGCTCGGCCTGGACTGGCGGCTCGCCCTGCTCTACGGCGCGGTGCTCTCCTCCACCGACGCGGCGGCCGTCTTCGCCACCCTGCGCCGGCTGCGCCTGCCGCCGCGCCTGGTGGCCACGCTGGAGGCGGAGTCCGGCATGAACGACGCCCCCGTGGTGATCGTGGTGGTGCTGCTCTCCCGCAGCGCGGAGTTCGCCCACGCGTGGTGGTTGGAGGTGCTCCTGGTCGGCTACGAGCTGGGCGTCGGGGCGGCCGTCGGGGTGGCCGCCGGCATCACCGGCCGGTACGCGCTGCGCCGGGCCGCGCTGCCCTCCGCCGGTCTCTATCCGATCGCGGTGGTCGGCTTCACGGTGCTGGCGTACGCGGCCGGCTCGGTGCTGCACGCCTCCGGCTTCCTCGCCGTCTACGTCGCCGGGGTGCTGCTGGGCAACGCCCGGCTGCCGCACCGGCAGGCGATCCTCGGTTTCGCCGACGGCCTCGCCTGGCTGGCTCAGATCGGCCTGTTCGTCCTGCTGGGCCTGCTGGTGTCGCCGGGCCGGCTGGAGGCCGCGGTGCTGCCGGCGGTGGTGACCGGGCTGGCCCTGCTGCTGCTCGCCCGGCCGCTGTCGGTGGCGGTCTCCGCGCTGCCGTTCCGCTTCCCCCGCCGCGAGCAGCTCTTCCTCTCCTGGGCGGGGCTGCGCGGGGCGGTGCCGATCGTGCTGGCGACCATCCCGCTCTCGCTCCGGGTGCCCGGCGCGGAGCGGCTCTTCGACGCGGTCTTCGTGCTGGTGGTGATCTTCACGCTGCTCCAGGCCGGGACCCTCGCCCCGGCGGCCCGGCGGCTCGGGGTGACCGCCCCCGCCGAGGCGGCCGAGGTACGGGTCGAGACGGCCCCGCTGGAACGGATGCGGGCCGACCTGCTCCAGTTGGAGGTGCCGCCCGGCTCCCGGCTCGGCGGGGTGCACGTGGACGAGCTGCGGCTGCCGGTCGGCGCCTCGTTGACCCTGGTGCTGCGCGACGGCGCGGGCTTCGTGCCCGGCCCGGACACCCGGCTCAAGGTCGGCGACAGCCTGCTCATCGTGGCCACCGCCGAGGCGCGGGACGAGGCCGAGCGGCGGCTGCGCGCGGTCAGCCGCCGGGGACGGCTGGCCCGCTGGTTTGGCGAGTACGGCGAGGATCGGGACGGCTGATCTGCTAGCGTTCCTTTTGCCCCAATTGGTGGCTGTTCGGGGTTGAATCGCGGTGCGACGGTGCGGCACGTTGTCGGACGCCTGTACGTTCCGTATTCTTGCCACCCTCCGGAGTGCGCGGTCCCTGCTGACCGCGCGCCCGTTTCGTACCTGGGGTACCGGTACCGGTGACCCCTGCTCGGGCACCGCCGACCGCCGCGGCACGCGGCTGAGGGAGCTGACGATGGCGAAGCCAGCCGATACCAGGACCGCCGGTCGCAAGCCGGTGGCGAAGGCCACCCGCAGCGCCGCGGAGACCGAGAAGATCCGGGCCGCGCTGGCGGCGCGGCGGGACGAGCTCAACGCCGAGTACGATCAGACGCTGAGCGAGATCACCGAGCTGCAGCGCGACCGGCTGACCGACTCGGCCGGGGACGACCAGGCCGACACCGGCACCAAGACGTTCGAGCGCGAGCAGGAGATCTCCCTCGCCAACAGCATCAAAGAGCGGATCACGCAGGTCGAGCGCGCGCTGGAGCGGCTCGACGAGGGCGGCTACGGCTGGTGCGAGCGGTGCGGCAACCCGATCCCGGTGGAGCGGCTCGCCGCGTTCCCGTCGGCCACCCTCTGCGTGACCTGCAAGCAGCTGGAGGAGCGGCGCTGAGGCCACTCCCCGGCGGCCTTGGATGGACGGCGCGCCAGCGCCGTCGAGAGCGTCGATGGGGAGCAGATGACCGCAGCACCGCCCGCCGGGTCCGGCACCGCTGAGTCGGCCGGCGGCACGCCCCGCCGCAGGGCGGTCGGGGTTCTCCTCGGCGTCGCCGTGGCCGCCCTCGTCGCCGACCTGGTGACCAAGCAGCTCGCCCTCTCGTCCCTCACCGGCCGGGGGCCGGTGTCGCTGCTCGGCGGTGCGGTCTACCTCACCCTGACCCGCAACAGCGGCGCCGCCTGGAGCATCGGTTCCGGCCACACCTGGGTCTTCCCGGTGATCACCATCGGCGTGATCGCCTGGATCGCCTGGATGGCGCTGCGGCTGCGGTCGCTGCCGTGGGCCGTCTCGCTCGGCCTGGTGCTCGGCGGCGCCCTGGGCAACCTCACCGACCGGATCTTCCGGGCGCCCGGGCACTTCGTCGGCCACGTGGTCGACATGATCAGCCTCTTCGACCCGTACGGGCAGGTCTGGCCGGTGTTCAACCTGGCCGACAGCTCGCTGGTCTGCGGCGTCGTGCTGGCCGTGTTCCTGGAGCTCACCGGGCGGCAGCGGGACGGCTCCCGGGCCACCGCCGGGCGGTCCCGCGACACGGCCCCCGCCGAGCAGCGGGAGCGGGCGTGACCTCCGTCTTCGCCGCCGGCGGCGACCACCGCTCCCTGCCCGTCCCGGACGGCCTCGACGGCATGCGCCTCGACCAGGCCGTGTCCCGGCTCTTCGGGCTCTCCCGGACCGCCGCGGCGGCGCTCGTCGACGCCGGAGACGCGCTGGTGGACGGCGCGGTCCGGCCCAACTCGCACAAGGTCAAGGCGGGCTCCTGGTTGGAGGTCACGCTGCCCGCGCCGGCCGCCCCGCCGACGGTGGTGCCGCAGGCGGTGCCGGGCCTGACCGTGGTCTACGCCGACGACGACATCGTGGTGGTGGACAAGCCGGTCGGCGTGGCCGCCCACCCCAGCCCCGGCTGGACCGGCCCGACGGTGATCGGCGGGCTGGCCGGGATCGGCCACCGGATCTCCACCAGCGGCGCGGCCGAGCGGCAGGGCGTGGTGCACCGGCTCGACGTGGGGACCACCGGGATCATGGTGGTGGCCAAGAGCGAGCAGGCGTACACCGCGTTGAAGCGCGCGTTCAAGTACCGCGAGGTGGAGAAGCGCTACCACGCGGTGGTGCAGGGCCACCCCGACCCGCTGCGCGGCACCATCGACGCGCCGATCGACCGGCACCCGCACCACGACTACCGCTGGGCGGTGGTCTCCGGCGGCAAGCCGAGCATCACCCACTACGACACCCTCGAGGCGTTCCCGGCGGCCAGCCTGCTCGACGTGCGGCTGGAGACCGGGCGTACGCACCAGATCCGGGTGCACTTCTCCAGCCTGCGGCACCCCTGCGTGGGCGACCTCACCTACGGCGCGGACCCGACCCTCTCGGCCCGGCTGGGGCTGGCCCGGCAGTGGCTGCACGCCCGGTCGCTGAGCTTCGTGCACCCGCGCACGGGCGAGGAGGTCACCTTCGTCAGCGACTACCCGGACGACCTGGCCCGGGCGCTGGAGATCCTCCGCGACTGACCCGCCCCACCGACCGTCCGACGAGGGATCACACCGTGCCCGCCGACGTACCGCCGCGCCCGTCGCGGTCCGGCAAGCTCGCCTGGATCGCGCTCGCCTGCGCGCTGGTGGTGCTGGTCGTGGCCGTGGCGCAGCGGCGGGACGAGCCGGTGGGGGACCGGACGGTCGGGGAGGTCACCCGGGTCGGCGTGGCCGACGGCGACGCCATCCCGGCCTACCTGCGCTCCACCGCCGACGAGCTGGCCCGGCTCGCCGCCCCGGCGCCGGGCCCCTGGGCCCTGGTGTCGTTCCGCGCGTACCTGACGCCCGCGCAGGCGGCCGCCACGCTGCGCGGCGCGCCGGTCTCGGCGGTGATCGCCCGGGTGCCCCTGCCCGGGCGGCAGACCGAGATCGTCCGGATCGCCGCGCTGCGGCTCCCCGACGACGTGGTCGCCGGGATGGCCGAGGTGGCCGCGCGCAAGGACCGGGAGGCCGCCGACTACCGGGCCCGGGCGGCCGCCCCGGCGACCACCGCCGATCCCGGCCTGCGCCGGGTGTACGACACCGGCGCCTCGGTCTCGGCCCGCGAGGCGGCCGCCTACCGGGCGGCCTGCGCCTGCGTCTACGCCGCGGTGGTGCGGGACAGCCCGGACGCGCTGCGGGCCCTGGCCACCCGGCCCGGCGTACGCGCGGTGGATCCCGCACCCGAGCTGCGTCGCCTGGACCGGGCGGTGTTCACCCCGCCGCTGCCGGAGCAGCGGGACCGGGCCCGGCCGCCGGCCGACCGCGGGCTGGCCGACCCGACGTCGGGCCCCGGTATGGGTGATTCGTCGGAAGCCGCACCGACGGTGAGCGGATCCTCACCGGCTGGCGCCGGCCCCGCCGCCGGTGCCGGACCGCCCAATCCCGCTCCCACCTCCTGAGACACGACGGTGGACGGTTCCCGGCCCGGCCGGGCGGTGAGGAGAGCCACCAGGGGATGTGCGAACCCGGGTGTGGTCCGAATAGGGTTTCGTTCGTAGCCTGTCAGGCGGAGATCGATGGGCTGGGGGAGGGCGAAGCCTTGGACGGCAGCGAGACCGGCTGGGGTCGGCAGGGTGAGCCGGCACCGCGGTGGCGGGCGCTGCTCGACCGGGCCCGGCTCAGTGGACGTGGCGTGGAGCAGGTCGAGGCGGATCGCCGGGCGGAGGAACGCCCGCCGCCCGCCGAGCCGTTGCCCCGGCGCGCCGCCGGCACCGGCTGGACCGGACGGGCGCAGCCGCCCGGGCCGCCGGCCGAGCCGGAGTACGGCCGCGAGCAGGCCTACCGGGTCGAGGCGACCTACCGGGTGGAGCCGGCCTACCGGCTCGAACCCGGCTACGGCGAGCCCGCCTACCGGGCGGAGCCGGCGTACCGCGCCGAGCCGGACCCGCGCCCCGAGCCGTCGTGGCGGGCCGAGCCGGCCTACCGGCAGGACCCGCCGGAGCCCGAGGCGCGCGGCCGGGGCACCGCCGCCGTCGACCCGCGGTACGCGCTGCTCGACAACGGCTACCGGCCCGAGCCACCCCAGGTGGAGTCCCGGTACGCGCTGCTGGAGCGGGGCCGCTACCGGCCGGAGACCCTCCCGGCGCCCGAGCCGGCCTACCCGGAGCCGTCCGCGCCCGTCGTGCCCTATCAGCGGTCGGCCGAGGGCTATGCCGCCCGGGTCGAGCCGGCCCGGGTCGAGTGGCGCGCCCCGGAGCCGGAGAGCGAGCTTGAGCGGGCCGCCGGAGTGCTCCGGCGTGAGCTGGGTACCCCCCGGGTGCTCGCCTTCGCCAACCCGAAGGGCGGGGTGCACAAGACGACGGCCACCGTGCTCGCCGCGGCCACCGTGGGCAGTGTTCGCGGCCGCGGCGTGCTCGCCTGGGACGACAACGAGCTGCGCGGCACCCTCGGCCTGCGCGCCGGCAGTGCCCGGCACGCCCGCACCATCCGGCACCTGGTCCACGACCTCGCGCAGATCGAGATCCTGGAGGGAGCCACCCTGCTCGAGCATCTCGACGACTACCTGCGGCACGCCTCCGACGGCTCGTACGACGTGCTCGCCGGGGAGGAGAGCCCGCGGTTCGCCCAGCGGCTGGACCAGTTCACCGTCAAGCGGGTGCTGGAGCTGCTGCGCCGGACCCACGACGTGGTCTGCGTGGACACCGGCAACAACGTGGAGAGCGCCAACTGGCGGACCGTCATGCAGGCCGCCGACCAGCTCGTGGTGACCACCGTGCCGCGGGAGGACGCCGCGTTCAGCGCGGATTGGATGCTCGACCTGCTGCACGAGGTCGGGATGGGCGAGCTGGCCGACAACGCGGTCACGCTCATCTCCTGCCCGACCCCGGGGCGCAGCAGCCTCCAGGACGACCTGGAGCGGCACTTCGCCACCCGCACCCGGGCGGTGGCGGTGGTGCCGTACGACCCGGCGCTGGAGACCGGCTCCTCGATCGAGTACCACCAGCTCCAGCCGGAGACCCGGCAGGCGTGGCTCAAGGCCGCCGCGGTGATGCTGGAACCGTTCGCGCGCTGACCGCCACCGCCGCCCCGCGGCGCCCCGCCGCCTGAGCGCCGACCTCAGCACGATCACCAACTACCTCAACGCCGAACTGGCCAACCCGGAGGGAGTCAGCGGCAAGGACACCTACTGGGCCGGCAAGGGC
>NZ_JBSGJR010000373.1:0-7090 GCF_053605645.1 Micromonospora sp. NPDC003776 | reverse complement strand
AACCGGGCCCGTGCCGGCGACTGACGGCACGGGCCCGTGCGGCGTACGGGGAGATCAGGCCTGGCGGACGGCCTCGCCCTCGATCTCGATCTTGATCTTCTTGCCGACCAGGACGCCACCGGTCTCCAGGGCGACGTTCCAGGTCAGGCCGAAGTCCTCACGGTCGATCTCGGTGCTCGCCGAGAAGCCGAAGATGTCCTGGCCGAACGGGCTGCGACCGACACCCTCGAACTCGACCTCGAGGTCGACCGGGCGGGTGACGCCCTTGACGGTCAGCTCGCCGGAGAGGACGAACTCGTTGCCGTCGCGGGACTTCACGCCGGTGCTGCGGAACTCCAGGGTCGGGAACTGCTCGACGTCGAGGAACTCCGGGCTGCGCAGGTGGGCGTCACGGTCGGCCTGGGCGGTGTTGATGCTGGCGGCCTGGATGGTGGCCGTCACCGAGGACTGCATGGGGTCCTCCGCCACGGTGATCGTGGCGGTCGCCTCGGCGAACTCACCGCGTACCTTGCTGACCATCATGTGCCGGGCGACGAACCCGACGCGCTTGTGCGCGACGTCCAGCAGGTACGTGCCGGCGGTCGGGATGGTGAGGCCTTCCCAGTCGCGGGTAACCGCTTCGGTGCTGCTGGTCATGGTGCTGTCCTCCAGGGGAGATTGTTTAGTAGCCCAACGACTGACTGAGCAACTATAGGCACAGCAATATTCCCTGTGTCAAGGACTGCTAGGATGTAGACGTGGACCAGAACGTGTTCGACGACCCCCGGATCACCGCCATCGGCCTGCTCTTCGAGGCGAGCGCCGGGCTGTCGGCCCGGTTCGCCGCCCAGTTCGAGGAGCACGGCCTCTCTCCGGTCGAGTTCGAGGTGCTGATGCGGCTCGCCCGCTCACCGGGACATCAGCTGCGGATGACCGACCTCGCCGCCCAGACCTCCCTCTCCACCAGCGGGGTGACCCGGGTGGTCGACCGGATGGAACGCGACGGTCTGCTGCGCCGCCGCGCCTGCCCCTCCGACCGGCGCAGCTCGTACGCAGTGGTCACCGCCGCCGGCCTGGCCCGGCTGGACGAGACCCTGCCAGGGCACCTGCAGATCATCGAGCAGTGGTTCACCGGCCAGCTCGAGCCGGCGGCCCTGGCCTCCCTCCTCGACGGCCTGCGCCGGGTCCGCGACGCGGTCCACCCGGGGGCGACCGCCGGGAGCACGGACCCGGCCCCGGCCCACGCCCCGACCGGCTGCTGAGCCACGCGACCGGCAGAAAGACCGGCAGAACGACCTTGGCATCCGCGCATATCCCCGCAGAATCGCCCAGTTCGCCTACGCGCCCTGGATAGGCTTCCGGACGAGCGGGGGCGCACCGGGGGGTGCCGGCGCGAGCGATGAGCGAGGGGCAACACCAGGGGGCTTCTTCGCTCGCGCCACCCCCGCTCCCCTCGCCTCAGCGGGCACGCACGGGCGGTCAGGGGCGACCGCGACCGGCCACCAGCGCGTAGAGCAGTTCCTCCTCGCGGGGCAGCAGGCTGATGCCGCTCGACCGGCGCGCCCGATCCAGCCGGTCCAGCACCGCCACGTCCGCGGTGCTCGCCGCGAGGCCCACCAGCGCCTCGATCAGGTCCCGCCGGTCGCGGCCGTCGACCGCTGTGGCGGCAGCCGCCTCGAACCACTCGGCCGCCAGCTCCCGATCCCCGCGGCGCAGTGCGAGCTGGCCCTCGATCAACGCGCACACCGTGTCCTCCGGCCGGCGCGTCCGGTCCGGCCTGGCGTGGCCCACCCCGACCGGCGACCGTTGGCCCGGCACGGGGAGGGCGCGCCGTAGCTCGGCCACCACCTCCAGCGCCTCCGCCGCCCGTCCCTCCTCGGCGAGGGCCAGGCCGACCGTGCCGAGCGTCCGCCGGCGCTGCCCCGGATCGCCCGGTCCGGCCAGCGCTGCCACCACCCGCCGCCCCTGCTCGACGGCGTCGACGTACCGGCCCTCGAGGCGGGCGACCTCGGCGAGGTTGGCCCGGGCCTGCAGGCGGAGCCGGTGCTCCCCGCACTCCGCGGCCAGCCGGTCCACGGTGGCGAGTCGGCGACGCGCCCCGGCCAGGTCGCCCATTCGGACGTCGTGCCAGGTCAGGTGCGTCTGGGCGACCGCGGTCTCGCGTACGCGGCCGTGCCGGGTGGCCGCCTCCAGCAGCGCCTGCGCCTGCTCCCGGGCCTCATCGTGGGCCGCGACGGCGGGCAGCAGCGCACAGAGCACCGAGCGGGCCGACAGCTCACCGGTCACCTCCCCGGCCGCGCTGAAGACGGCCAGCGCGGCCCGCGCCCCCGGCAACACCTCCGGCCCCTCGCCGTGCTCGAGGGCCAGCCGGGCCGCCCCGAGCATGGCCCAGGCCCGCAGGACGGGATCGGCGTCGGCGGTACGCGGATCGGCCAGCAGCCGCCGCAGCCACCGCCGTCCGGAGATGTCCCGGCCGCGCAGCCGCCACCAGCGCGGCAGCGACGCCGCCAGCCGCAGCGCGGTCACCGGGTCGTGCTCGGCGGCGTACCCCAGCGCGGCGATGATGTCGCTGGTCGCCTCGTCCAGCACCCCTACCGCGCCGGACACGTCCGCGCCGACCAGGCCGGGGGCGGTCCGGCGCACCAGCCCGGCGACGACGAGGGCGTGCCGGTACCGGATCCGGGCCAGTTCCCCCTCGCCGGCGGCCTGCTCCGCGGCGAAGTCCCGGACCGCGTCGAGAAGGCGGAACCGGAACGGGCCGGCGCCCCGGACGCTGAGCAGGCCGAGTTCCCGCAGCCGGTCCAGCAACGGGACGCAGTCCGCCCGGTCGCCGCCGTCGGCGAGCAACTCCTCGGCCAGCTCCACCGACCACCGGTTACGGAACGCGGCGAGCCGCCGGAGCGCGGCCCGCTCCTCCCCGGCGAGCAGCCGGTAGCTGGTCGCCACCGCCTCCCTCAGGGTCACCGAGGCGGCGGGCCGGTCGGCCGGCCGCCAGCCCGAGCGACCCCCGGTGGTCAGGTCGAGGACCCGGTCGCCGTACCGGTCGAGCAGCTCGGTGACGTCGAGGATCCGGCCCCGGGCCGCCATCAGCTCGATGGCCAGCGGCAGTCCGCCGAGGCGGCGCACCAGGGCGGCGAGCGCCGGCAGCTCGGCCGGGGTCGGGGGCTCGGGCCGCGCCTGGGCGAGCCGGGCGGCGAAGAGCGCGGTGGCCGGCCACCGGGCCAGCTCCGCCGGGTCCGTGGGGGTGACGCCGACCGGCGGTACGTCGAGCGGGGCGACGGGACGGACCAGCTCACCGGGCAGGCCGACCGGTCGGCGGCCGGTGACCAGCACCCGCAGGGTCGGCGCGGCGGAGACCAGGGCACCGAGCGCCTCGGCCACCGGCTCCGGCGCCCGCTCCACCGCGTCGACCAGCAGCAGGGCCGGCCGGTCGGCGAGCTGGCAGGCCAGGTCGGCCAGCCGGTTCACCCCGAGGACGGCGACCGAGGCCGCGAGCACGTCATTGGCGTCCGAGCCCTCGCCGACCAGCACTCCGGCGACGCCCGCCGGGTGGTCGTCGGCGACCGCGTAGGCCACGGCGAGGGCGAGGGCGGTCTTGCCGACCCCGGCCAGGCCGACCAGGCTCACCACCGGATGGTCGGCGTCCAGCAGGGCGGCCACCTCGGTGACGTCCCGGTCGCGCCCGAGCAGCGGGACGGGCTGGGGCAGCGTGATCGGCGTACCCGAGGGGGAGGCGGCGGCACCGGCGACCGGGAGCTGCCGCGCGGCCGGAGGGGCCGCGGCGGCCGGGGCCGGCCGCGCGGCGGCGAGGAACGCCTGCCGGCCGGCGCCGGCCAGGCCGAGCGCGGCGGCGAGCAGGTCGACGGTGGTGCGCTGGGGCCGCGCCGACCGGCCGCGCTCCAGATCGCGGACGGTCCGCACCCCGACGCCGGCCCGCGCCGCCAGCTCGACCTGGGTCAGGCCGGCGGCGAGCCGGTGCCCGCGCAGCAGATCGGACAACGGGGTACGAACAGCCGGGCTCCGCGAACGATCATGATCGGGAGTCATGGGCACGAAGAGTACGGATCGGGTCCGACGCGTTACAGCCGATCGTCGGGCAGCCGACCGTCCGGCGCGGATATCCGACAGACGGACGAGCCGTCCGGCGTGCGTCTCACATGCCCAGGTCGCGAGCGATGATCATCCGCTGCACCTCGCTGGTGCCCTCGCCGATCTCCAGGATCTTGGCGTCCCGCCAGAACCGGGCCACCGGGTACTCGTTCATGAAGCCGTAGCCGCCGTGGATCTGGGTGGCCTCGCGGGCGTTGTCCACTGCGATGGTGCTGGCGTGCAGCTTGGCGATCGCCGCCTGCCGCTTGAACGGCTCGCCCGCCAGCATCCGCGCGGCGGCGTCGTAGTACGCCAGCCGGGCGGTGTGCGCCTTCAGCTCCATGTCCGCGATCTTGAACTGGATCGCCTGGTAGTTGCCGATCGGCTGGCCGAAGGCCTGGCGCTCCTTGGCGTACTTGATCGACTCGTCGACGCAGCCCTGGGCGAGGCCGACGGCGAGCGCGGCGATGGCGATCCGCCCCTCGTCGAGGATGCGCAGGAACTGGGCGAAGCCGCGGCCGCGCTGGCCGAGCAGGTTCTCCGCCGGCACCCGGCAGTCGTCGAAGGTCAGCTCGTGGGTGTCCGAGGCGGTCCAGCCGACCTTGGAGTAGCCGGGCGCGACGGTGAAACCCGGCGTCCCGGACGGGACGATGATGGTGGACAGCTCCTTCGAGCCGTCCGGATTGGTCCCGGTGACCGCGGTGACGGTGACCAGCGCGGTGATGTCGGTGCCGGAGTTGGTGATGAACGCCTTCGAGCCGTTGATCACCCACTCGTTCGTCCGCTCGTCGAGGACGGCCCGAGTCTGGGTGCCGCCCGCGTCGGAGCCGAAGCCCGGCTCGGTCAGCCCGAAGCCGGCCAGCGCCTCACCACTGAGCAGCTTCGGCAGCCACTGCGCCTGCTGCGCGTCGGTGCCGAACCGGTAGATCGGCATCGCGCCGAGCGAGACCGCGGCCTCCAGGGTGATCGCCACGCTGGAGTCGACCCGGGCCAGCTCCTCCAGGGCCAGGCAGAGCGCGAAGTAGTCGCCGCCCATCCCGCCGTGCTCCTCGGGGAAGGGGAGGCCGAACAGGCCCATCTTGCCCATCTGGCGGATGATCTCGTACGGGAAGGTGTGCCGCTCGTAGTGCTCGGCGATGGCCGGGGCGACCACCTCGCGGGCGAAGTCCCGCACGCTCTCCCGCAGCGCCTCTTGTTCCTCGCTGAGCCGGAAGTCCATCTGATCCTCCTGTGTGGATGGTCCGCCCGGCGCTCGTGACGCCCGGCCGGATCCTGCTGCGGGGTTGCTCAGACCGGGGTGACGCCGTGGCGGCGCCGGGCGAAGTGCCGCTCCTTGCCCCGCGCCGCGGCGAACCGGCGGACCAGCTCGGCGCGGAGCTCGTGCGGCTCGACGATGGCGTCCACCACCAGCTCACTGGCGAGCCGGACGATGTCGATGTCCCGCTCGTACTCCTCGCGCTTCGCCGCGACGAAGGCGGCCCGCTCGGTCTCGTCCTCGATGGCGGCGATCTTGTTGGCGTAGACCGCGTTGACCGCGGCCTCCGCGCCCATCACCGCGATCTTGGCGGTGGGCAGGGCGATCGTGGCGTCCGGCTCGAAACCGGGGCCGGCCATCGCGTAGAGGCCCGCGCCGTACGCCTTGCGCACCACCACACAGATCTTGGGTACGGTCGCCTCGGAGATCGCGGTGATCATCTTGGCGCCGTGCCGGATGATGCCCTGCTTCTCCACCGCGCTGCCGACCATGAACCCGGGCACGTCGGACAGGAAGAGCAGCGGCACGTTGAACGCGTCGCAGAGCTGCACGAACCGGCTCGCCTTGTCGGCCGAGTCGACGAAGAGGACGCCGCCCTTGAACATCGAGTTGTTGCCGACCACGCCGACGACCTCGCCGTTCAGCCGGCCGAACCCGATGGTCAGCTCCTTGGCCCAGAGCGCCTGGATCTCGAAGAAGCTGCCCTCGTCGAGCAGGCCCTTGACGTACCGGCGCATGTCGAAGGCCTGCCGCTCGCTGGCCGGGACCAGCGCGGCCAGGTCGGCCTTCTCCGGCGCGTCCTTGGCGGGTGCCGTCGGCGGCTGCTGCTGCCAGTTCGCCGGTAGGTAGGACAGGTAGCGCTTGACCACGTCGAGCGCCTCGGCCTCGGTCTTGCAGAGGAAGTGCCCGACGCCCGACTCGGCGCAGTGCACCTTGGCCCCGCCCATCGCCTCCAGGGTGGTCTTCTCGCCGGTGACCATCTCGACCATCCGGTCGGAGCCGAGATACATGCTGGCGTTGCCGTCCACCATGGCCACCACGTCGCAGAACGCCGGGATGTACGCCCCGCCCGCCGCGCTCGGCCCGAACAGGGCGCAGACCTGCGGGATCGAGCCGGAGGCGCGGACCTGGTTCCAGAAGATCTTGCCGGCGCCGCGCCGACCGGGGAAGAGCTCGACCTGGTCGGTGATCCGGGCCCCGGCCGAGTCGACCAGGTAGACCATCGGCACACCGGTCGCGTACGCCCGCTCGATGATCCGGATGATCTTCTCGACGGTACGCGCACCCCAGCTGCCGGCCTTGACCGTGGAGTCGTTCGCCATCAGGCAGACCTGCCGGCCGTCGATGGTGGCGGTGCCGGTGACCACGCCGTCGGCGGGCAGGCCCTCGGCCAGCGCGTTGGCGTACAGGCCGTCCTCGACGAAGGAGCCCTCGTCGACCAGGAGCGCGACCCGCTCGCGGGCGAACAGCTTGCCCTTGGCGGCGTTCGCCGCGTGGTACTTGTCCGCACCGCCGGCCTTGGCGCGCTTGCGCAGCTGCTCCAGTGCCTCACCGTCGAGCGTCACGCCGTCTCCCTCGCCACCGGCCGCCTCGTGAGCGCACCGACCGACCTGAACGATCGTTAGGCTAGCGCATTCCCGCCGCCTCCGGCGAGCCCGCCGGGGGTCAGCCGGCGAAGGCGTGGGCGGCGAAGACCCTGATCCGGGCCTCGTAGTCGCCGTGCTCCCGCTTGTCCTCCTGCTGGAGGGAGACGATCTTCTGCTGGAG
>NZ_JBSGJR010000372.1:0-7104 GCF_053605645.1 Micromonospora sp. NPDC003776 | reverse complement strand
AACGCCTCCCGGCGCGCCGCCGAGCGGCTGTACACGGTGACCTCGCGCAACGGGCGGACCGCGGCGGCGGCCCAGACCTGGGTCCACGCCTGGCGGCCGGAGCCCACCACGCCGAGGGTGGCCGCGTCCGGGCGGGCCAGGGCGTCCACGGCCACCCCGCCCAGACCCCCGGTGCGCCGGGAGCCCAGCTCCTCGCCGACCGCGATGGCGCGGACCGCCCCGGTGCGGGCGTCGTGCAGCACGACCAGCTGCCCGCTCTCCGGGTGCCCGAAGGTGTCGTACGACCGGAAGCCGTACCACTCGCCGGTGAGGTGGCCGGCGGTGAGCACCATCCGGCCCCCGCCGAGCGGGGCGGACGCCCGGGGCGGGGCGATCAGCCGCCCCTCGTACGCGGCCAGCAGCGCGTCCCGCATGGCGGCGACGGTGAGCGGGGCGTCCAGCGTCGCCGCGACGTCCTCGTCCGAGAAGAGCACGGTCATGCCGACCATCGTGCAACCTGAAGTTCGCGTCAACTCCAGCGATGGTGGCGATGGTCACCGCGGGAGCTTCCGGGCCGCGTCGGTGCTACGGTCGGCCACGGCGGCCCCGTGCCGCCCCGGACGAGTGGTGGGCGTACCCGGTCAGGCCAAGACGCCCCGCGTAACCCGCCCCTTCCCGGCCCACGCAGCCGGGCCCACCCGTCAGAGGTGATCCTCATGGCCTGGCTCGTGCTGGTGCTCTCCGGACTGCTGGAAACCGTGTGGGCGGTCGCCCTCGACCGCAGCGCCGGCTTCAGCCGCCCCCTCCCCTCAGCCGTCTTCGGCGTCTCGCTGGTGGCGAGCATGGCCGGCCTGGCGTACGCGCTGCGCGACATCCCGGTCGGCACCGGCTACGCGGTCTGGGTCGGCATCGGCGCGGTGGGCACCGCGCTGGTCGGCATGGTGGCGCTGCACGAGCCGGCCACCCTCCCCCGGATCGGCTGCCTGCTGCTGGTGGTGGCCGGCGTGGTGGGGCTCAAGCTGTTCCACTGACATCCCCGGTGTCCGGTTTGGCGACCGACTCGGTACGGGTAGTGAGCCTGCACCCACCCGAGGGATCGAGACATTCACGGAGGACATCATGGCCGACATGCACGCCACCGCCCGCCCGCGCAGCAACGCCGCGCGCATCTGCACGATCATCGCGTTCGTCTTCGCGGTCATCGCGATCTTCTTCCTGCCGCCGCTGTTCGGCCTGGTCGGCCTGGTGCTCGGAATCGTCGGCGCGGTGATGGGCGACAAGCCGCTCGGCTGGTACGCCGCCGCCGCCAGCGTGGCCGGCGCCATCATCGGCATGATCCTCAGCTACGCCATCCTGAACTCCTGACCGCCCCGTACGCCGCGAGGGCCCGCCGGTGCTCCGGCGGGCCCTCGTCACGTCTCCTGCCGCCCTAGTGCAGGCGCACCGACGCCCCGACCGGCGGCCGGCCGGCCGGCACCAGGACCAGTGACACCAGCGCGGCCAGGACGGCGGCGACCGCGCTGAAGACGAAGGCGTGGGTGAAGCCGGTCGCCACCACCCCACCCGAGGCCAGACTCGCGGCGGCGACCGTGGAGACGACCGCCACGCCGATCGATCCGCCCAGTTCGTGGAACGTGTTGACGATGCCGGCGGTGACTCCGGCCGCCTCGGGTGCCACGTGAGCAAGCGCCGTCGTGGTGGCCGCCACGAAGGTCATCCCCAGCCCGGCCGCGCCGACGCTGATCCCGACGACCACCGAGAGGGTGGCCGGCCCCATCGCGGGGACCGCGGCACCCGCGGCGGCGACCATGAGTCCCCCGGCGGCCGTCCAACGGGGACCGACGCGCCCGACCGCGTGGCTGGCGGCGTGGGCACCGACGATGGTGCCGAGCGCGACCGGCAGGAAAAGCAGTCCCGTGGTCAGCGCGCCGTGGCCGCGCACCTGCTGGAGATAGAACGAACCGAGGAAGAAGCTCGCGATCAACAGGCCGGTCGCCACCAGCATCAGGAACGCCCCTGCGGTGACCCGGCGGCGGGCGAGGATCGAGAGATCCACCAGCGGCGCCCGGACGGTCCGTTCGACCAGCACGAAACCCGCGTAGAGCGCGGCGGCGACCGCCAGCGGGCCGAGAGTGGACAGGGCGGCCCAGCCGTGGTCTCCTGCGCTGATCATTCCGTAGAGCGCCGCTGCGCTGGCGAGCGTGACGGTGAGCGCCCCGGGCAGGTCCAATTTCCGGTCCGCGCGTCGTGGTCCCGGTCCGGGCACGAGGACCGGAAGCAGGGCGAGCACGGCGAGCCCGATCGGCACGTTGACGTAGAAGATCCATTTCCAGCCGGGACCGGCGGTGAGCAGTCCGCCGAGCAGCACGCCGGCGGCCGCCCCGGTGCCACCCAGGGCGCCCCAGACGCCCAGCGCCCGGTGCCGCTCCGCGCCCTGGAACAGAGTCGTGACCAGGGAGAGCGCGGCGGGCGAGAGCAGCGCGGCGCCGATGCCCTGACCGATCCGACCGCCGATGAGCATCGTGGCGTTCGCCGACAGGCCCGCCACCAGCGACGACGCCGTGAAGATCGCCAGGCCGGCGAGCACGGTCCGGCGGGCGTCGAACAGGTCGGCGGCGCGACCGCCGAGGAGCATCAAACCGCCGAAGACCAGGGTGTACGCGGCGACGACCCAGGTCAGTGCCGCGCGGTCGAGACCGAGGTCGGCACCGATGCTCGGCAGCGCGATGGTGACCACGGTGACGTCGAGGATGAGCATGAACTGGGCGACGCTGAGCAGCGAAAGGGCCCGCCACCGGCGGGGGAAGGGCTCGGCGGGCGCGACGGTGTGCGGTGGCGCGGTGAGGTGGGTGTTCATCTGCGGCTCCGGTGCAGGTGCGGCCGGGCAGCCGGCGAGATCGTCCCGGCCAGCCCGCTAAGTCGAACATGGATGTACGACTTACACTCTCACGGTAACCTGAACACGGGTGTTTGACAAAGGAGGACGTGGTGGATCGGACGACCGACGCCGTCGGGCAGCGTGGCAAGCGCGCGGACGCGCAGCGCAACATCACGGCGATCCTCGACGCGGCACTGGAGTGCCTGGTCACGGATCCGGACGCCAACATCGCGGAGATCGCGCGGCGCGCCGGGGTCGGCCGGGTGACCCTCTACGGCCACTTCTCGTCCCGCGACGACCTCATCGACCAGCTCTTCACCCGCACGGTGGAGCGGGCGGACCGGGCGTTGGAGAGGGTCGACCTGACCGGGGACCCCCGGGCAGCCCTCAGCCGCCTCGTCGCGTCGAGCTGGCGGATCGTCGACCAGTTCCGGCACCTGCTCGACGCCGCCCAGCGGTCATTGCCGCCCGCCCGCATCCGGGCCGCGCACGAGGGGCCGATGCGCCGCATCGCCGGCCTCATCGAGCGCGGCCGGGCCGAGGGCGTGTTCCGCACCGACCTGCCCGCGAGCTGGATGGTCGCGCTCGTTCACACGGTGGTGCACGCCGCGGCGGAGGAGATCATCGAAGGGCGCCTCGCCGAATCGGAGGCGGCCCGTGTCATCGACGCCACCCTGCAGGCCGCGTACGCGCCATCGGCCGGGTGACCCGGCGCGTTACTCCTCGGCGCCGCGGAGGCCGGCCAGGACCTCCTCCAGCTCGTCCGGCTTGACCAGCACGTCGCGGGCCTTGGAGCCCTCGGACGGGCCGACCACGCCCCGGGTCTCCATCAGGTCCATCAACCGGCCCGCCTTGGCGAAGCCGACCCGCAGCTTGCGCTGGAGCATCGAGGTCGAGCCGAACTGCGAGGTGACCACCAGCTCCACCGCCTGCACGAGCAGGTCCAGGTCGTCGCCGATGTCCTCGTCGATCTTCTTCTTGCTGTCCTGCGCGACGGTCAGCACGTCCGAGCGGAACTCCGGCTCCCGCTGGTCCTTGCAGAACTTCACCACGTCGTGGATCTCGCGCTCGGTCACCCAGGCGCCCTGGATCCGGATCGGCTTCGACGCGCCCATCGGCAGGAAGAGCCCGTCACCCCGGCCGAGCAGCTTCTCCGCGCCCGGCTGGTCGAGGATGACCCGCGAGTCCGCCAGGGACGAGGTGGCGAAGGCCAGCCGGGACGGCACGTTCGCCTTGATCAGGCCGGTGACCACGTCGACCGAGGGGCGCTGGGTGGCGAGCACCAGGTGGATGCCGGCGGCCCGGGCGAGCTGGGTGATCCGGACGACGGAGTCCTCCACGTCGCGCGGGGCGACCATCATCAGGTCGGCCAACTCGTCCACGATCACCAGCAGGTACGGGTACGGCCGCAGCTCCCGCTCACTGCCCGGCGGGGCCTTGATCTCGCCGTTGCGCACCTTGCGGTTGAAGTCGTCGATGTGCCGGACCCCGTTGGCGGCGAGGTCGTCGTAGCGCATGTCCATCTCGCGGACGACCCACTCGAGCGAGTCGGCGGCCTTCTTCGCGTTGGTCACGATCGGGGTGACCAGGTGCGGGATGCCCTCGTAGCCGGTCATCTCGACCCGCTTCGGGTCGATCAGCAGCAGGCGCACCTCGTCCGGCGTGGCCCGGGTCAGGATGGACACCAGCAGGGAGTTCAGGCAGGAGCTCTTGCCGGCGCCCGTGGCTCCCGCGATCAGGATGTGCGGCATCTTCGCGAGGTTGGCCACCACGTAGCCGCCCTCGATGTCCTTGCCGAGCGCCACCACCATCGGGTGGTGGTCGCTGGTGGCGGCCCGCGAGCGGAGCACGTCGCCGAGGGCGACGTTCTCCGGGTCGGTGTTGGGGATCTCCACACCCACGGCGCTCTTGCCCGGAATCGGGCTGAGGATCCGCACGTCCGGCGACTTGACCGCGTACGCGATGTTGCGGGAGAGCTGGGTGATCCGCTCAACCTTGACGCCGGGGCCCAGCTCGACCTCGTACCGGGTGACGGTCGGGCCGCGGGTGAAGCCGGTGACCGCGGCGTCCACGTCGAACTGCTCGAAGACGCCGGTCAGCGCGGCGATGACCTCGTCGTTGGCCTTGCTCCGGGTCTTCGGCGCCGCGCCGCTGCCCAGCATGTTGGCCGGGGGCAGGGTGTAGTCGCCGGCCAGCCCGGTGAGCGCGAGCTGCTCGGCGCGGGTGGGCAGCGGCGAGTGCTCCGGCGGCTCGACCGGCTTGCGGCTGGCCGGGACCTTCTTGCGCGGCAGCACCAGGGTGTCCTGCAGGTCGACCCCGTCCAGGTCGCCGTCCAGGCCCTCCGGGTCCAGCGGCGGGGGCAGCCGCTTGGCCGGCCGCTTCCGGGCCGGCTTGGGCGCGGCCTCCTCCTCCGCCTCCTCGGCGGCGGGCGGCGCGACCAGGCTGCCGGCGAGCAGGCCCAGCCGCTCCGGGATCTTGTTGATCGGCGTCGCGGTGACCACCAGCAGGCCGAAGATCAGCAGCAGGATCAGCAGCGGCACCGCCACCCAGGCGGTCACGGCCGCCTGGAGCAGGTCGCCGACGCCGGCGCCGATCAGGCCGCCCGCGTAGTCGCGCTGCACCGCGTCGACCGGGTCCTGTCCGATGTGCAGCATCGCCGCGGTGGCGAGCAGCATGGAGCCCCAGCCGACCAGGCCTCGGCCGCGGTGCTCGGGGTCGGCCGGGGTACGCAGCAGCCGCCAGGCGCCGATCATCAGCAGCACCGGCACCACGATCGCGATCGCGCCCAGGAAGAGCCGGACGGTGTCGGCGAGCCGGGCGCCGACCGGCCCGGCCTTGCCGAACCAGATGGCCACCGCGCTGAGCAGGGCGAGGCCGAACAGCAACAGCCCGGCGCCGTCGCGGCGGTGCTCCGGGTCCAGGTCGCGGGCCGAGGCGGCCTGCCGCCCGGCGGCGCGGACCGCCCAGCCCAGGCCGTGCGCCACCCCCATCCAGAGGGCGCCGACCGCGCGTCCGACATAGACCGCCGGGCCCGGTCGGGCCGCCGGCCGCCGACGAGGAGCCGCCCGGGTGGTCTTCTTGGCCGGCTGGCGGGCACGGCTGTTCGTGGTACCGCGCGGCGACGCGCCGCGCCGCCGGCTCGCCTGAGAGGTACGGCCCGCCATAGAGTCACCGTAACGGCGGGACCCGGCAGATCGCCGCTTTTCCGGGTCGTGTCCGCGCGTCGCACCACCGACCGCGCCGCCGGGTGTGTTATTCGCCTCAGAAGGGATGCCCCCATGGCGTCGCCGGAGATCGAGGACGGTCCGGACGGCCCCCTGGCCGGACACCCCCAGGCGCTGCGACCGCTGACCGGCGAGCTGATCGCCGCCGTGCTGACCGCCCGGGGGTACGCGATAGCCGCGGAACCCGGCGGCGACCTGCTCGGCCGCTGGGCGGAGAGCCTGATCTGGTTCCACCGCCGGGGCGCCGACGGCGAACTGCTCCAGATCCGCACCGTCGCCGGGCACCGGTTCGGCATCGAGCACGTGCCTGCCCTGTACGCCTTCTGCAACGCGTGGAACCACGACCGGCTCTGGCCCAAGGCGTTCGTGCACGTCGCCGACGACGGGCTGGCCCAGGTCTGCGGCGAGGTGATCACCGACCTGGAACGCGGCGTCACCCCGCACCAGCTCGACCAGCTCATCGACTGCGGCGTCACCACCGGGTGCCAGCTGGCCGCCGCCGTGGGCGAGCTGCCCGGCGGGTCGGTCCGGTGACCACCTCCCGGGACCGCGGCCTGGCCGACGCCCTCGCCGACGCCCTCGACCGCCCCGACGGGGAGGCCCGCTGCGCCGAGCTGGACCGGATCGCCGCCCAGGCGGAGGTGACCGGCGACCTGCGTACCGGGCTGGCGGCGCGGTTCGCGCTGATCGAGGCGTACCTGCACCTGGGCGAGCGGTGGCGGCTGGTGGAGCCGGTCCGCCGCTGTCTGGCCACTCTGGACCGGGCGCCCGAGCTGGTCGGCGGCCACCCCGGTGCGGCCGAGCGGCTGCACCGGCACCAGCGGCAGGCCGTGGAGGCGCTCTTCGGCACCCCGCGGGTCGGCCTGGACCAGGCCCGATCCCTCCTGGACGATCTGGCCGACCGGCTGGGCGCCGACGCCGAGCCGGTGACCGAGCTGCGCTGCCGGCTCGCCGACCACCTCGGCGACGAGCCCACCGCCCGGCGGGAGTACGCGAGCTGGCGTGCCGCCCCGCCGCACCCGG
>NZ_JBSGJR010000371.1:0-7124 GCF_053605645.1 Micromonospora sp. NPDC003776 | reverse complement strand
CATCAGCCAGAAGCAGTTGATCGACCAGCTCAAGAAGCTCCGCGACCCGGAGCAGCCGGTGCAGGTGATCATCATCGGCATCGGGAACGACGTCATCGGCGCTGGACAACATCGACCTCGACCTGCCCGCCGGCCGCCGGGTCGCCGTGGTCGGGCCGAGCGGCGCCGGCAAGAGCACCCTCGCCGCGGTACTCACCGGCGCGGTACGTCCCGACGCCGGCCGGGTCACCCTGGACGGCACGGACGTGGCCGCGTACCCGCCCGAGGAGCTGCCCCGGGTGGTCGGTGGCCTGCTCGCCGAGGCGTACGTCTTCCACGCCTCGGTCCGGGAGAACCTGCTGCTCGGCCGACCCCGGGCCGACGAGGCGGAGCTGACCACCGCGATCCGCGCGGCCGGCCTGCTCGACTGGGTACGCGAGCAGCCCCAGGGCTGGGACACGGTGGTCGGTGAGCAGGGTGGGCAGCTCTCCGGGGGCCAGCGGCAGCGCCTGGCGCTGGCCCGTGCGCTGCTGGCCGCCCCGGCGGTGCTGGTGCTCGACGAGCCGACCGAGGGCCTCGATCCGGCCGCCGCGGACGAGGTGCTCGTCTCGGCGCTGGCCGCCACCCCGGCCGGGCACTCGGTGCTGCTGATCAGCCACCGGCTCAGCGGGCTAGCGGAGCTGGACGAGATCGTCGTGCTCGACGCCGGGCGGGTGGTCCAGCGCGGCCGGCACGCCGAACTGGTCGCCCAGCCGGGCTGGTACCGCGACCAGTGGCTGCTCCAGGAGGCGGCCGAACGCGGGTATCTCGCCCTCGGCCCGGCCGCCTGAGGCCACCCCGGCGGCACCGCGCACCGGCGCCTCAGGGAAATTCCCGGACGCGGGCGGGCGCGCGGGATGGCAGGGTGGTCGCATGCGGGCGTACCAGGACGTGCTCGTGGAGGAGCGGCTGCGCGAGCTGGCCGGCCGGCTGCGTGGCCCGGCCCGGCTCAAGGCCGACCTGCTGACCGAGGCGCGGCACTCGATGCAGGACGCGGTCGAGGCGTACCGGGAGGGCGGCCTGCCCCGGGCGGAGGCCGAGCGGCGGGCGGTGGCCGAGTTCGGCAGTCCCGCCCAACTCGCCCCGGGCTACCAGGCCGAGCTGGCCGCCGGGGCGCTGCGCCGGCTGGCGGTACGGGCGCTCGCCGTGGCGGTGGTGCTGATGGCGGGCGGCGACCTGACCTGGCGCGGGTCGAGCTGGAGCGACGGCCCCCGACCGCCGGAGGGCTACCTGCTGCTCTCCGCCTCGCTGAACGGGATCTGGAGCCTCGTGGCCGTGCTGGCACTGGCCGCGCTGCTGCTCGGGATCCTCGCCGCCCGGTACCGGTCGTCCCGGCTGCCCGTGCTCGGCCGCGCGGTGGGCTACGGGCTGACCGGCGGGCTGCTGGGCGGCGCGCTCGCCGGCAGCGCGCTGTTCGGCTGGTCGATCAGCCTCTGGGAGGCGGCCCTGAGCTGGCCGCCCATGATCATCGGCGCGGTGCTGGTCAGCGTCGGCTGGTTCGCGCTGGCCCGGGCCGCCCGCTGCTGGCTCCAGGCCACCTGTTGACGCCGGCCCCCGTTTCGGGCTGATCGCCACGGCCCGCCGCCTCGCCGGCCGGTCATGCCCCGGACTGCCGCAACCCGCCGCCTTGCCAGCCGGGCACAACCCCGGACTGCCGCAACCCGCCACCTCACCGGCCCGGGACGCCCCAGGCTGCCGCAACCCGCCGCCTCGCCGGCCCGGGATGGCGCGGACTACCGCATCCCGAGTGGATCTACTCGGCCAGGCGCCGGGGGGGGGCGGGGTGGGTGGAGGCGGGGACCGGTCAGGCGGGGGTGGCGGGGGGTTCGGTGCCGAGGAATCGGCCCACGGTCGCGCTGAACTCACGCCAGCCGGCGCGCTCGCCGGCGAGCGCCCGGCCGCCGGCCTCGGTCAACCGGTAGGTGCGCCGCTCCCGGCCGTTGACGGTGCTCCACGAGCTGGCCACGTAGCCGGCCCGCTCCAGCCGGCGCAGCGCCGGGTAGATGGTGCCGGTGGGCAGGTCGAGCGCGCCGCCGCTGCGGGCCCGCAGCGCCTCGATGATCGCGTAGCCGTGCAGCTCGCCCTGCTCCAGGACCGCCAGCAGCAGCGCGTCCAGATGCCCGTGCAGCGCCTGCGCCTTCATACGTAGCAAGGCTACTTGTCCGCTGGCCGGGACGCCACCGGGGTGCGGCTCCCGCCCTCGCCGGGACGCCCACTAGGGTATGTGCGCAGAGTCACTCGGCGGCCGGATGCGCCGCCGGGTGGGCAACCGACAGCACACGGAGGTCAGCGTGGCCCGCCAGTCGCCCCAACGGCCCGACGCCGACGAGCCCGAGCTCGACGACACCACGACGTCGGCCGCAGATGACGAGGTCGAGGTCGACCGCCCCGCGGCGGACCGGGCCCTCTGGGACGAGCTGCGGATCGATCCGGTCGAGATCGCCCTGCCGTCCGGCACAGGCTTCACCCTGCGGGCGTACCGGCCGGCCCGGGAGCTGACCCCGACCGACGTCGCCGAGCGCGACCAGGACGACCCCTTCCTCGCCCGTCGCCAGGTCGTCGAGACCGAGGACGACGAGGAGGTGGTGATCCTCGACGAGGAGTTCGCCGCGCTCACCGCCGACGAGGACGAGGACGAGGACGAGCGCCCCGAGGGCCGCCGGCGCGGCCGGACCGGGGCGGCCGCCGAGGAGGCGGACGAGGCCGAGACCGACGAGGAAGACGAGGACGAGGACGAGGCGGACGAGGATGCGGGCGACGAGGAGGTGCCTGTCTTCCTCAGCCACCGGGGCAAGCTGCTGCTGTTCAAGACCCCGGAGTCGCTGGTGAGCTTCGTCCGTTCCGGCGCGCCCAACGACCTGTCTCAACTGGACAGCTGGAATGAACTGTCCGAACGGGTGGAACCAGCCGACATTGCCCCGCTGGACGAGGACACGTACGAGCTCGACCTGGTCGTCGAGAACCTTCGCGGCGGCCACGACGCGTGGGATCCGGCGCTCCTGATCGAGGCCGGCGAGATCGCCCGTGACCTGGCGTACGGCCTGCGGCTACCGGCCGTGCTGGACATGCTCTCCGCGGGCTCCAGCCTGGACGACCTGGACGAGGCGCTGCGGGCATCTGTCAACGGCGGAATCGGTGGTTTCCTGGGTCGACGCCGACTCAAGAAAATCGGGGCACAAACCGCAAGTTTGGGTTGGCGCACCATTGTCGGCAAGATCTCTGCCGTTGTGGACTGGCGCGACTGACCCGGACCGGGGAGCATCAGTCTCTGGCAGAGAAAGACCTGTGTCCCGGGAGGAGGACGACGCCGTGGCGCTCGTGCGCGTGTACTGCGGTCTGGCCTCGGCGGATCCGGCCGACCGGCCGGCCTCGGTCGGTTCGACGCTGACGTCCGCTGTGGTCGACGACGCAGGCCGTCTGCTGCATGTCTGCGAGATCAGTGACGACCCGGCGGGTTATGCCCAGCTGGTCGCGCTGCTCGTGGAGCGGTCGGGCGGGCCGAGCGGTGCGGCCATCGCCGCCGACAGCGACGACCACTCGGTCACCTCGCTGCTGAGCGCGGCCGGGCGGCCGCTGGCGATCGCGGACGACGATTCGGTCGACGACTTCGCCGAGCGGTTCGCCGACGACGACTCGCTGGAGGAGATGCAGTCGCCGCCGGTCGAGCGCCGGGCGGTCGGGCTGGCCCGGGCACTCCAGGCCGGCGCGCTCTCCGCGGTCACCCTGCCAGCGCCCCGCGATCTCGCCGGCTACAAGCAGGTCCTCGCCGCGCACGCCGCGCTGACCACCGGGCGGCACTCCGCCGCGGTGGCCCTGCGCGAGGTGCTCCGCGAGCTCTACCCGGCCGCGCTCCGGGCGTACCCGGACCCGGCCGAACCGGTCTCCCTGGCGGTGCTCGACGCGCTGCCGGAGCCCGGCATGCTGAGCGGCACGGTGACCGGCGGCCGCGAGCTCGCGGGCGCCGCGGACGCCGTCGCCGCTCACCTCGCGGCCGAGGGCGTCGCCGACGCCGACACGATCAACGAGGCGGTGACCGCGCTGCGCGTCGCCATCTCCGAGACGCCGCGACGGGCCACCGTCAACCGCGCGCTCACCGCCGCCGTCGCCGAGACGGTGCGGCAGGCGGTCGCCTCCGTCCGGGCCTGCGACGCCGGCTGCGCGGCACTGGTCGGCGCGCTCAGCGCCCGGGTCACCGCGCCCACTCCGATCCCCGGCCGGCGGGCCGCCGCCCGCCGGGGCGAGCAGGTCGGCGACCTGACCGACCTGCACAACACCGGCACGGGGCTGCGGGCGGTCCGGCCGGCCGAGCCGGAACCGGTGGGCCGGCGCAGCCGTCCGGAGCCGGTCTCCGGGCCCGCCGCGCCCGCGTCACCCCGACCCCTCGGGCGGCCGCCGGTCGCTCCGGCACCGGTCACGCCGCCGCCCGTCGCGCCCGCCCCGGTCACTCCCGCGGCGGCCGCCGGCCGGCCGATGTCCGCCCCGCCGTCCCGTCCCGAGCCAGCCGGCGCCCCGCTGCCGCCGCGCCGGGACGTCCCGACCAACCGACCGATCTCCGCACCGCCCCCGCCGCCGCCCGGGATCACCCCGATCGCCCCGGCCCAGCGGGGCAACGTGCCGCCGGCCGAGGCCGGCGAGCCGTTCCGCCCCACGCTCACCACGGCCGCGATCAACAGCGCCCGGGCCGAGCGGCAGCGGACGATCATCCCGCCGCGGCCCAAGACGACCCCGCAGGAGCCGCCGACCGGTGGCTTCAGCGCCACGGACCTGAGCATCCCGGTGCCGGCGCCGCGGCCCGGCCAGGAGTCCGCTCCCCCTGGCTCCCGGGCCAACTGGCCGCTGGTCAACAACGCCGACGACCAGGACGACCGGGCCAAGGAGGCGCCGCCGAGCTACGGGTACGGCGGCCGCGGCGTGGACGCGCCGAGCGACCCGGGCCGGGTCACCCCGCCGTGGCTCGCCGACGACCTGCCGCAGGAGCCGCCGATGCTGCGGCTGGTGGAGCCGCCGCCGCTGGCCGACCGGGCCCTGCGTGACGAGCTCGACCCGCCGACCGACCCGGGCCTGGAGGCTCGGTCGCTGCGGCTGGTCGACCGGGGCGGCGACGAGCGGTCCGACCGGCCCGCCCCCCGCGCCGAGCTGCCCGCCCCGCTGGAGCGGCGTCCCGCGCCCAAGGAGCACCGGCCGCCGCCGGTCTCCGACGAGGGCGACGGCGATCTGCTGATCTTCGCGCAGGCGAAGTCCGCCTGGTTCGTCGGACACGGCGAGGACGCCGACCTCGACTGGTCGAGTACCGCGGACAGCGGCTGGCAGGCGGCCTCGCAGCTGGCCAGCCCGACCGTCGGCGCGGAGACCAAGGCCGGCCTGCCGAAGCGGGTGCCGAAGGCCAACCTGGTGCCCGGTTCCCCGCTGCGCGAGGAGCGTCCACTGCGGATCGTGCGGAACGCGGCGAGCCTCGCCGAGAACACGACCGGCTACTTCCGGGGTTGGCGGCGCGGCCAGGAGATCGGCGGCTTCGCCGTCGGCGGCCGTCCCGGCCGGGAAGCGGCCGGCGGCTGGGACTTCAGCCGGGACACCGGCGATCGCGACGACGACCGCGAGTACGAGTTCCGTTCCGCCGGATACCGGTCCTGATCGGAGTCGTGCGGCTTTCCCGCCGCGTGTTCCTGCCCACACCGGGATAATTTGACGCCGGATCGCGCCGGCCGGGAGCATACCCGGCGAAACAACCGGCGCGGGCGTCGCCGGGGTGGGAAGGCGACTCCATTGGCGACACCGGCATTCGACTCCTCCGTGCTGACCCGTCGCGGCGTCCTCGCCGCGGCGGCGAGCACCCTGCTGCTGACCGCGTGCGGCCGGCCGGGTGAGCGACCCGGCGACCCGGCGGCGAGCAGCACCGCGCCGGGGGGCCAGGAACTGGTGGTCGGGGCCAGCCTCGAGCTGACCGGCCGGGGCGCCGCGCTGGGCGTGCTCCAGCAGCGCGCCCTGGAGATCGCCGCCGAGACGCTGAACGTCGCCGGCTTCCCGGTCGGCAACCTGCGGCGTACGGTGCGGCTGGAGATCCGGGACAACGGCAGCGACCCCCGGCTGGCCGCCCGGCAGGCCACCGAGCTGACCCGAGGGGACGGGGTGCAGGCGCTCGTCGGCGGCACCCTGGCCGAGACCTCCATGGCCATCGTCGGGGTGGCCCAGCAGCTCCAGGTGCCGTTCCTCTCCCTGGGCGCCTGCGACAACATCGTGCTGCCGCTGGCCGAGCGGACCTACATCTTCAAGCTCACGCCGGACGCCGGGGACGTGGCCCGCCGGATGGCGCAGCTGATCGAGTCGCAGCGGGTGCGACGGGTCGTGCTGCTGGCCGCCGAGGGCCTGCACGGCGACTCGGGCGTGCGGGCGGTACGGGGCGCGCTGGGGGCCGTCGACGTCGAGCTGCCGGAGACCCTCCGGCTCTCCGCCGACAGGCGGGGTTTCGTCTCCGCCGCACGCCGGGCGGCGGACGCCGAGCCGGACGGGATCATCATCTGGGGCACCGCTCCGGACTCCGGCAACGCGGCCCGGGAGGTGCGCCGCGCCGGCTACCGTGGACCGCTCTTCTTCGACTCAGGCGCGGTCGCCGAGGGCACCCTCGCCCCGCCGAACGCCGCCGCGGTCGAGGGCGCGTTCGCCGTGCACCCGGCGTGCCTGGCCGGCTCCAGCCTGACCACCAACACGACGGTGGAGACGGCCCGGCGGGACTTCACCTCCCGCTACACCCAGCGGCACGGCACGTTCGGCGGTTTCGCCCCGTACGGCGCGGACGCGCTCCAGCTCCTCGTCGGGGCGGCCCGGGCGGCGAGCAGCGTGGACCGTGGACGGTTGCGGGCGTACCTGCAGAACCAGGTGACCGAGGGCATCGCCGGCGCGTACGCGTTCGCCCCGATCCGGCACGGCGGCATGGAGCCTGACTCGCTCGGCGTCTACGTGGTCAGCCGGGGCAGCTGGACGCCCTGGGCCTGACCGTCCATCCCGGCCGTCCGCCGTGGGCGCTCCCGCCCACGGGCGGCGGTCGTCCTGGCAGCGACGCTGGGCCAGGGACAGCGTGAAGCGCCCGGTGGGAGGAGGCCCCCCGGCCC
>NZ_JBSGJR010000370.1:0-7125 GCF_053605645.1 Micromonospora sp. NPDC003776 | reverse complement strand
GCTCCTCAGCCGGCGGCCCGTCGGCCGCCGCGCCACCTGACCGCGTACGGCAGCACATACATGTACAGGCCGGTGAGCAGCAGCAGGCCGAGCGGCAGCAGTGGCACGTATGACACCCAGAGGGCGGGATCGTCCTGCGCCAGGGCGATGAAGGTGATGACAACGGTCGCCGTGAAGACGACGGCCAGGAGACGGTGGGCCTGCCGGACCCATCGGCTCCAGTTCACGCGGATCTCCTTTCGGCGGTCGAGGTGCTCAGCGGTCCTGAAGCAGGCCGAGGACGTTGCCGTCGGGGTCGGTGACGGTGGCCACGAGGCGGCCGCCGCCGACGTCCCGTACGAGGTGTCGACTGCTGCCAAGGGAGTGTTCTTCAGGCGTCAAAGGAGCGTTCTGGTGCGGTGTTTGGGCGTGGGGCTGCGGGTGTGTCGTACCCGTCGCCGACACTGATCCCGAAGGGGGTGAGCGGGGGTGGGTGTGCGCAGTCTGCAGGCGTATCGTTTCGCGCTCGATCTGACCCCGGCTCAGGAGCGGGCGGTGCTGGCGCATGCGGGCGCGGCCAGGGTGGCGTACAACTGGGCTCTGGCCAGGGTGAAGGCGGTCATGGACCAGCGGGCCGCGGAACGTTCCTACGGCACGCCTGAGGAACTGCTGACTCCGGCGGCGGGTTGGTCGTTGCCGGCGTTGCGGAGGGCGTGGAACGTGGCCAAGGGTGAGGTGGCGCCGTGGTGGCCGGAGTGCTCGAAGGAGGCGTTCAACACCGGCCTGGACAACCTGGCCCGCGGGTTGAAGAACTGGTCCGATTCCCGGGCAGGCAAGCGGGCCGGTCGGCGGGTGGGATTTCCGCGGTTCAAATCCCGTCGCCGTAGCACCCCCAGCGTCCGGTTCACCACGGGTGCGATCCGGGTGGAGCCGGACCGTAAGCATGTGGTGCTGCCCCGGCTGGGCCGGCTCAAGACCCACGAGTCGACCCGCAAGCTCGCCCGCCGCTTGGAGGCGGGCACGGCCCGGATCCTGTCGGCGACGGTGCGCCGGGACGGCGGGCGGTGGCAGGTCGCGTTCTGCGTCGAAATCGAGCGGGTCGAGCGCACCCCGACGCGCCCGCAGGCGGTGGTCGGCGTCGATGTGGGGATCACCCACCTGGCGGTGTTGTCCACCGGCGAGATGGTGCCCAACCCCCGGCACCTGGACGAGGCGGCCCAGCGGATGCGGCGCCTCTGCCGGCAGATGTCCCGGCGCGTCGGGCCGGACCGGCGCACCGGCCGGCGGCCCTCGAACCGGTGGGAACGCGCCCGCCGGCAGGTCACTGCAGCGCATGCGCGGGTAGCGAACTTGCGCCGTGACGGCCTGCACAAGCTGACTACCGGGTTGGCCCGCGAGTACGGCACGATCGTGGTCGAAGACCTCTACGTGGCCGGCATGCTGCGCAACCGGCGGTTGGCCCGGCAGGTCGCGGATGCCGGGTTCGGTGAGATCCGCCGACAGGTGGCGTACAAGGCTGGATGGAACGGTGGCCGGCGGATCGTCGCTGACCGCTGGTATCCCTCCAGCAAAACCTGTTCGGGCTGCGGCGCGGTGAAAGCCAAGCTGCCGCTGCGTGTCCGAACCTACACCTGCGATTCTTGCGGTTTGGTCCTTGATCGGGACTTGAACGCCGCGCGTAACCTCGCCGCGCTCGCGCGTGAGGTCACCACCGCCGGGAGTGGCCCGGTGGCAGGACGTGGAGCCGACCATAAGACCCGCCCCGGCGGGCCGGTGGCCATGAAACGTCAACCCGGCCCCGCCCACGCGGACAAGACCGGGACCATCCCACCGCAAGGCGGGACATACCGATCAGTCGCTAAAGCGCACTGACAGGTAACGGTCCTTCACCGTGGCGCCCGCGCGCGGCGGTCACCTCGGCGAGCTTCGCCGCGATGTCCGACACGTGCCAGTAGGCCACCGGCGAGGTCATGCCCTGCGGGCCGCCGCCCGGGACCAGCCCGACCTGCTGGCCCTCGACCTCGAAGCCGACGTAGTAGGACGAGTCGGACTGGGGCGTGACGCCGAGCAGCGCGTTGAACACCTCCTTGGCCTTCGCCAGATGGGAGACGGGATGCAGGATGGTCTTGTTTCCTGGGTAGACGAGCCGGTCATGGTGCACTCCCGAAGCTGTGGGTCGCATCGACCCGGGCGTGGTGTGGCCGGTGATGACCACGACCAGAGCCTCGTCAACGCGTCCATCCACACGAACGTGTAGTGCCCTGAGTCCAGGGGCCGGTTGCGCAACGCCTGCACCTGGGTCCAGATGGGTAGCCATCTCCCAGGGCCTGCTCAGCCCGCCGGCGATGGGTCAGCAGCCGGTCCGGGAAGTAGGACCCCTGGCGCAGCTTCGGGATCGCCAAGTCGATCGTGCCGGCGCAGGTGTCCCACTCCCGGGCTCGGTAGCCGTTACGGGAGTTGACCCGCTCGTCGCTGCGCTGCCCATAGGCCGCGCCGCAGATGGCGTCCGCCCCGGCGGAGATCACCGCCTGCGCGAACGTCTTAATCTCGCCTGCAACACATCAGGCGACGCGCCCGTGATCTGCTCGCACAGCAGCTCAACAGGGTTCACACTCTCAGATGCGGCGATCGCGCCATCACTCTCCTTCGTTCGACTTAGCCGTCTCGAAGGATCGCGCGGTGGCCGTCTCTCATCTACGGAACGCGCCCGTCACGGGCAAGTAGTACACCACTTCTCTGGACGCAGCCCGGGGCGGCGGGAGGCGGCATCATGCGCCGCCGCGCCTCGACATCAGCCATCCCGCCATCCCTTCGAATCATCACGGCGGAGGTCATGGCATTGACCCGGGCGACGCCCCGGTTCTCCCCCTGAACCAGGGCTTGCATTCGATACCTGGGTACAGGCTTACCGTCGATGGATGAGCGACGACCATGTTACGAAGGATGACTCCTGGGTGCCCGACGCGTGCACCCTCCCGACCGCCGAGCGGCCGCTGCGGCTGGCCGAGTTCGATCAGTTCTTCCAGGACGCGGTCCGGGGTGCCGAGCGGGTGTCGGCGCAGCATCTGCGGTTGCACCTCGACGGCGCGGCACAGGTCGAGAAGACGGCTCGGGACCTGACGGCCCGGGAATCGGCGTGCTGCTCCTTCTTCACGTTCGACATCGCGCGTCCCGACCCGAACTCGCTGACGCTGGACGTTCGGATACCGGCGGCACACGTCGACGTGCTTGATGCCCTCGCCGAGCGGGCTCTGCGGGTGCGGCGATGACCGGACCGGGACTACGCAGCGGGCAGCTCGCCGACGCGGCCGGGGTCAACCGGCAGACCCTGCGCTACTACGAGCGCCGGGGGCTGCTCGCCGCACCGCAGCGGTCGCCGGGCGGGCATCGGCTCTATCCGGCCGACACGGTGACCCTGCTGCGGGTCATCAAGACCGCGCAACGCCTCGGGTTCACCCTCACCGAGGTCGCCGACCTGCTCGACGCCGGACGCCACCAGCACGGCAGACGACCCGACAGGGGACTGCAGGCCCGGGCGCGGGACAAGCTCGCCGAGGTGGAACAGAAGCTGGCCGACCTGGCCGTCATCCGCGACACCCTCCGAGCTGCCATCGCGGCCGGCTGCGACGACCTGGTCGCCTGCGCCGGCAGCGCCTGCTGCCCCCTGCCGTTCGCAAAACTCGCGGAGAGGAACGACCATGTCGACTGTTGCTGACCGGCTGCGCCGCCTGCTTCCCTCCGGGATGACGGGGCTCGCGGGAGCCGCCTGCGCCGGCTGCTGCGTGCTGCCGCCGCTGCTGGCCGCCGGGGTCCTTGGTGGTGCCGGCTGGGCGGCAGTCAACCGCTTCCTTCCCGGCGTCGCCGTCGCCCTGGCCGTGCTCGCCGGCCTGACCTGGTGGTGGACCGGCAGACGCCGCCACACCACCGGCTGCGCCGGCCGCACCTGCTCCTGCGGCCAGGGTGACCAGCGGAAGCGCCGGATGCTCACGCTACGGTCGGACGTATGACCGTCGCCCGTTCGATCCTGCTGTTCCTGATCGCGGCCCTCGCCGAGATCGGCGGGGCCTGGCTGGTGTGGCAGGGCTGGCGGGAGAACCGGGGACTGCTCTGGATCGCGGCCGGAGTCGTCGCACTGGGCTGCTACGGCTTCGTCGCCACCTTCCAACCCGACGCGAACTTCGGCCGCATCCTGGCCGCCTACGGCGGCGTCTTCGTCGCCGGCTCCCTCGCCTGGGGCATGGCCGTCGACCGGTTCCGCCCCGACCGCTACGACCTCATCGGCGCGGCCATCTGCCTCATCGGCGTCGCCGTGATCATGTACGCCCCGCGGGCCGATTAGTCCGCTCCTGAGCAGCAGGAGCAGCCGGGCTCGCACCCACCGGGGTCGTTGTCATCGGCGCCGCCGACCGGCACCGCGCAGCAGGTGTCGCCGCGCCACGCCTCGCGCCCTTCCTTGATCGCCACGGCGGCGATGACCAGCGCGGCCAGCGGGTCGGCCCAGGCCCAGCCGAACAGACTGTTGAGCCCGAGGCCGACGAGCAGCACCGCCGACAGGTACGTGCAGAGCAGCGTCTGCTTCGAATCGGCCACCGCTGACCGGGAACCCAACTCCCGCCCGGCCCGCCGCTGGGCGTAGGACAGCACCGGCATGATGAGCAGAGACAGACCGGCCAGCACCAGCCCGACGGTGGAGTGCTCCGCCTCCCCGCCGGCGGCGAGCGCGCGCACCGACTCGACGGTGACGTAGGCGGCCAGCGCGAAGAACGACACCGCGATGATCCGCAGCGCGACCTTCTCCCGCGCCTCCGGGTCACGCCCGGCGAACTGCCACGCCACCGCCGCCGCCGAGGACACCTCGATGACCGAGTCCAGGCCGAAGCCGAGCAACGCGGTGGACGAGGCGGCGGCACCGGCGCTGATCGCCACCACCGCCTCGATCACGTTGTAGGTGATCGTCGCGGCCACCAGCAGCCGTACCCGCCGAGCGAGCACCGCACGCCGAGCCGCGAGGCCACCTGGCTGAATCTGGAGCAGCGGGGCGGACATCAGCAGCAACCCTTCTCATCGGCGTCGGCGCACACCGTCGGGTCGACCGTCAAGACCAGGTCCAGCAGGTCACCGAGCGCGTGCGCGAGGCGCTCGTCGGCCAACTCGTAGCGGGTCCGCCGGCCCTCGGGGACCGCCACGACCAGACCGCAGCCACGCAGGCAGGCCAGGTGGTTGGACAGGTTCTGCCGGGTCGTGCCGAGCAGGTCCGCCAGTTCCGCCGGATAGCCCGGCGCGTCCCGCAGCGCCAGGAGCAACCGCGCGCGGATGGGGTCGGACAGGGCATGCCCGAACCGGGCGAGCACCTGCCCGTGCGTCAACGTCTCCACCGGCCGACAGTACATCAGGCGCTGTATTGAGCGGTCGTCACCGCTGCGGCCACATCCGTCAATCGGCGGAAGCCGCGGCGGCGATCGCCAGCAGCTCCGCCGCGAGGGCGGTCGGGGTACGGCCCAGCCAGAGGGCGTGCAGCGGGCGGATCAGCGGGAGGCCCTCGACGCGAAGCTCGACCAGCTCTCCCGCGGCGACGGCGGGCGCGGCTGCGCGGGCGCTGATCACCCCGATGCCGCCACCGGCGCGGACCGTGGAGAGGATCGTGGTGGTCGAGCCGAGGCTGATGGCGTACGGCAGCGACGGCGCGAAGCCGAGGGCCTGCTTGATCCCGTTCAGGAACGTGTCCCGGGTGCCGGAGCCCGGTTCGCGCAGCAGCAGTGGCTGATCGGCGAGGTCGGTGGGGCGCAGGGCACGCCAGGCGTGCGCGGCGAGCGGGTAGGTGGCGGCGACGACCAGGGCGAGCCGGTCCTCGCCCACGACGCGGGCGGTCAGGTCGGCCGGAATGTCGGGTGACTCGACGAACCCGAGGTCCACCGCGCCGGAGCGGACTGCCTCGACAACGCCGTGACTGTTCGCGACGTCGGCCGAGATGTCCAGCTCGGGATGGGTGCGGCGCAGGCTCAGCAGCCACGCCGGCAGCAGGTACTCGGCAACGGTGAGGCTCGCCGAGATACGCAGCCGCGCCTGCCGGTCGGCGCGCAGCGTGAGCACTCCGTCGGCGAGGGCCTGCGCGGCGTCGATGACGGTGCGCGACCAGGCGACGACCGCCTCGCCGGCGGGCGTGAGCAGGCTCCCGCGCCGCGAACGCACCAGCAGCGGTACGCCGAGCCGCCGCTCCAGTTTCGCCAGCCGGGCGCTGGCGCTGGGCTGGGTGATGCCGTGCGCCTGCGCCGCGCGTCCGACGCTTCCCGTCTCGGCGACGGACAGCAGCAGGTCGAGCGCCGGCAGGTCGCTTATCCAGGGCGGCAGTGGCATCCCGCGCAGTCTGTCACAGGTGCTTCGGCGTCCGGCCCGTCCCGCGCCTCGTCATCGAGTCAGCAGGTACTGCAGGCCCAGGCTGGTCGAGCTGACCGCGGCCCAGAGGATCAGGCCGAGCAGCAGGGGGCGGGCGCC
Source organism: Micromonospora sp. NPDC003776 (assembly GCF_053605645.1). Classification (NCBI taxonomy): domain Bacteria; kingdom Bacillati; phylum Actinomycetota; class Actinomycetes; order Micromonosporales; family Micromonosporaceae; genus Micromonospora; species Micromonospora sp. NPDC003776. The sequence continues at coordinate 654 of NZ_JBSGJR010000370.1, read as the reverse complement.
GGCGCGGCGGAGGGCGGCCACGTCGGTGGAGAGGCCGACGCCGGCGAGGGCGACCGCGATGAACAGCAGCGCCACGTGGTGCAGCGCGGCCTGGGCGCCGGCGGGGATCACTCCGCCGGTGTTCAGCGCGGCGACGGCGAGGAACGCGACCAGGAACCAGGGCACGAGGGAGCCCGCCAGCCGGACCTTCGACGTCTCCGGCAGGTCCGCGCGACGGCGGGTCAGGGTGGTGAGGACGAGGACGATCGGGATGATCATCAGGGTACGGACGAGCTTGACGACGACGGCGTATCCGACGGCGTCCTGGCCGTAGGCGCCCGCGGCGGCCACCACGGAACTGGTGTCGTTGACGGCGGTGCCGGCGAAGAGCCCGAACTCGTGCCCGCTCAGCCCCAGCGCGTGCCCGAGCGGCGGGAAGACCAGGACGGCGGCCACGTTGAAGAGGAAGATCGTCGAGATCGCGTACGCCACGTCGTTGCTCTTCGCCCGGATCGCCGGGGTGGTGGCCGCGATGGCGGAGGCGCCGCAGATCCCGGTGCCGACACCGATCAGCGTCCGATCCGCCTGGTCTCCGCTGGCGACGGCGGCATCAGCACCGGCGACCTCGGCACCTGAGGTGCAAGGAAGGGCCCCTTCTTAACGCCTGGTGCGGGT
>NZ_JBSGJR010000369.1:0-7134 GCF_053605645.1 Micromonospora sp. NPDC003776 | reverse complement strand
CCACCCGGCGCCGACCCGGTGGCAGCCGGGTCGGCGGCTCGTGGCTTCTCCGTCATGCGGTTACCTCATCCCTCTGTGGTCGAGTACGTGTCCGGGACAGACGATCACTTCTTGTCCTCGTCCACGATCTCCGCGTCGACCACGTCGTCGCCACCGCCGGCCTGCGGGCCACCGGTCGGGCCCGCGCCCGGTCCGGCCGCCCCCGGCCCGCCCGGCGCACCCGGCTCGCCCTGCTGCTGCTGCGAGTAGAGCAGCGAGCCGGCCTGCTGGGAGACCTGGGCCAGCTTCTCGTGCGCGGCCTTGATCTTCTCGATGTCCTGGCCACCGAGGGCGCTGCGCAGGTCGCCAAGGGCCTCGTTGAGCTGGTCGCGGTTCTCGCTGGGCAGCTTGTCGCCGCTCTCGGCGAGGAACTTCTCGGTCTGCCACTGGAGCGCCTCGGCGACGTTCCGGGTCTCCGCCTCGTCGCGGCGGCGCTTGTCCTCGTCCGCGTGCTCCTCGGCGTCCCGGCGCATCCGCTCGATGTCGTCCTTCGGCAGCGACGAGCCACCGGTGATCGTCATCTTCTGTTCCTTGCCGGTCCCCAGGTCCTTGGCGTGCACGTTGACGATGCCGTTGGCGTCGATGTCGAAGGTGACCTCGATCTGCGGCACGCCGCGCGGCGCCGGCGGGAGGCCGGTCAGCTCGAAGGTGCCGAGCTTCTTGTTGTAGGCCGCGATCTCCCGCTCGCCCTGGAACACCTGGATCAGCACCGACGGCTGGTTGTCGTCCGCCGTGGTGAAGACCTCGGAGCGCTTGGTCGGGATGGTGGTGTTGCGCTCGATGAGCTTGGTGAAGATGCCGCCCTTGGTCTCGATGCCCAGGCTCAGCGGGGTCACGTCGAGCAGCAGGACGTCCTTGACCTCGCCCTTGAGCACACCGGCCTGCAGGGCGGCGCCGACGGCGACGACCTCGTCCGGGTTGACGCCCTTGTTCGGGTCGCGCCCGGTGAGCTGCTTGACCAGGTCGGTCACGGCCGGCATCCGGGTCGAGCCGCCGACCAGGATGACGTGGTCGACGTCCGAGACCTTGATCCCGGCGTCCTTCACGGCCTGCTCGAACGGTCCCTTGCAGCGGTCCAGCAGGTCCTGCGTCATGCGCTGGAACTCGGCGCGGCTCAGGGTCACGTCGAGGTGCAGCGGGCCCGCCGAACCGGCGGTGATGTACGGCAGGTTGATGTTGGTGGTGGTGGCGGCGGAGAGCTCGATCTTGGCCTTCTCGGCCGCCTCCTTGAGCCGCTGCATGGCCATCTTGTCCTGGGACAGGTCGATGCCGTGCTCGCCGCGGAAGGTCTTCACCAGGTGGTCGATGATCCGCTGGTCCCAGTCGTCACCGCCGAGGTGGTTGTCACCGCTGGTGGACTTGACCTCGATGACGCCCTCGGCCAGCTCCAGCAGGGAGACGTCGAAGGTGCCACCACCGAGGTCGAAGACCAGGACGGTCTGCTCCTTGGAGCCCTTGTCCAGGCCGTACGCCAGGGCGGCCGCGGTCGGCTCGTTGACGATCCGCAGCACGTTGAAGCCGGCGATCTCACCGGCCTCCTTGGTGGCCTGGCGCTGGCCGTCGTTGAAGTAGGCGGGGACGGTGATCACCGCGTCGGTGATCTGCTCGCCCAGGTACGCCTCGGCGTCCCGCTTGAGCTTCATCAGCGTGCGGGCCGAGATCTCCTGCGGGGTGTACTTCTTGCCGTCGATGTCGACGGTCCAGTTGGTGCCGATCTCCCGCTTGACCGAGCGGATGGTCCGGTCGGGGTTGGTCACCGCCTGCCGCTTGGCGACCTCACCGACGAGCACCTCGCCGTTGCGGGCGAACGCGACGATCGAGGGGGTCGTCCGCGAGCCCTCAGCGTTGGCGATGACGGTGGGCTCACCGCCCTCGAGAACGCTGACGCAGGAGTTCGTCGTGCCGAGGTCGATGCCGACCGCACGTGCCATGTTCGCTTCCTCGCTTCGTAACGGTGAGCAGGTCAACGGGCCTGCCCGGCGGGTCGCCCGCAGCGACCGCACCACAAGTTGAGTGAACTTGACTCAATAGTGCCACGCCGTCGGCAAACCGCAAGTCGAGGTTGAGTCGACCCGACGCAACCTGACCGTTATTACCGTCCGGTTGTCTTACCTTGCATCGGTCGGGCACGCTTTAGCGGTGACGACGCATGGCGATCCCGCCACCCGTTCCGGCGCGCCCGCCGTCGCAGCCCGCACCGGACCCGCCTCCGGGGACGACCTGCCCAGCGCGGACGCTCTGCCCGCCGCGCTCGCCGGCCTGCGGGCCGCGATCGGGGCGGCGCGTTTCCCGCTGGCCCTGCCCTCCGCCGAGCCGGCCCGGCGGACCGCCGCCGGGCTGACCGACCAGCTCGACGACTACCTGCTGCCCCGGCTCGCCCGGCTCGACGCCCCGCTGCTGGTGGTCGTCGGAGGCTCCACCGGCGCCGGCAAGTCGACGCTGGTCAACAGCCTGGTCCAGGCCCGGGTGAGCGCCGCCGGGGTGCTCCGCCCGACCACCCGCTCCCCGGTCCTGGTCTGCAACCCCGCCGACTCGGCCTGGTTCCGCCAGGGCGAACTGCTGCCCGGCCTGACCCGCACCAACGAGCCGAGCGACCAGCCCGGCACCCTGCACCTGGTCACCGCCCCGGCGCTCCCGCCCGGGCTGGCCTTCCTCGACGCACCCGACATCGACTCGGTGGTCGACGCCAACCGGGCCCTCGCCGGGCAGCTGCTGGCCGCCGCCGACCTCTGGCTGTTCGTCACCACCGCCGCCCGGTACGCCGACGCCGTCCCCTGGGAGCTGCTGCGCAGCGCCCGGGCCCGGGGCACGGCGATCGCCATGGTCCTCGACCGGGTGCCCCCGGAGGCGGCCGACGAGATCGCCGCCCACCTGTCCGAGATGCTCGCCGCCCAGGACCTGGGCGCCGCGCCGCTCTTCGTGCTGCCGGAGACCTGGGTCGACGGGCAGGGGCTGCTCCCCGACAAGGTCACCGCACCGCTGAGCGCCTGGTTCGGCCGGCTGGCGGCGGACGCCGAGGCCCGCTCGGCCGTGGTCCGGCAGACCCTGGACGGCGCGATCGCCGCCGTGCACCCCACCGTGGACGCGCTCGCCGACGCCGCGGACGAGCAGGTGGCCGCCGCCGACGCGCTGGACGAGCGGGTCTGGGCCGCGTACCGGGGGGCGGAGCGGACGGTCGACCAGGGGCTGAAGGACGGCCGGCTGCTCCGCGGCGAGGTGCTGGCCCGCTGGCAGGAGTTCGTCGGCACCGGCGAGTTCTTCCGCACCCTGGAGGCCCGGATCGGCCGACTGCGCGACCGGATGGTCGCCGCGGTCACCGGCCGTCCCGCGCCCGCCGCCGAGCTGCGTACGGCCATCGAGTCCCAGCTCGTCACCCTGCTGCGCGGGGTGGCCACCGAGGCGGCGGAGAACGCGTACACCGGGTGGAAGGCGCACCCGGCCGGGGCGGCGCTGCTCGAACCGGAGTTCGCGCACGCCTCGGACGACTTCGGCGACCGCGCCGAACGGCTGGTCCGGGACTGGCAGCGCGGGGTGCTGGAGCTGGTCCGGGCCGAGGGCGGCGACCGCCGCTTCGTGGCCCGCACCGCGGCGTACGCGGTCAACGCCACCGGCTTGGCCGTCATGATCGCGGTCTTCGCCTCCACGGCCTTCATCCCGACCGGGCTGGAGGTCGCCACCGGCGCCGGCACCACGGTCGCCGCCCAGGCGGTGCTCCAGGCGATCTTCGGCGACCAGGCGGTACGGAACCTGGCCAACAAGGCCCGAACGGACCTGCTCGACCGGGTGAACACCCTGCTCGCCGAGGAAGCCGGGCGGTTCCTCGCCCGGAGCGACGCCGCCCGCCCGGCCAACGGGACCGGCGAGACGCTGCGCCGGGCCGCGGTCGAGGTGGAGAAGGCCCGGCACCGCAGCGGCCTGGCCGGCGGGGACGGGTCGGCGCTGCCCGCCGCCGAGCAGGGCGGTGACCGGTGAGCAACATCGTCGGCCGGATGCGCGAGGCGTTCCGGGGCGACCAGCGGGTGGACCCGGACGCGCTGATCGCCCGCCTCCAGGCGGTCCAGCGCTTCCTCGGCGCCACGGACGGCCTGGTACCGGACACCCAGCTGGTCCCCGCGCACACCGTGGTCGAACGGGCCGGGACCCGGCTCGCCCTCTCCGGGCACCACACGGTGGTGGCCCTGGCCGGGGCGACCGGCAGCGGCAAGTCGAGCCTGTTCAACGCCCTCGCCCGGCTGGACCTGTCGCCGGTCGGTGTCCGGCGGCCCACCACGGGGGTCGCGCACGCCTGCGTCTGGGGGGCGCTGGACGGGGCGTCCCGACTGCTGGACTGGATCGGGGTGCTGCCCCGGCACCGGTTCGTCCGGGAGAGCGCCCTCGACGCCGACGACGAGACCGACCTGCACGGCCTGGTCCTGCTGGACCTGCCGGATTTCGACTCGGTGCAGCGGAGCCACCGGCTGGAGGTGGACCGGCTGCTCGGCCTGGTCGACCTGGTGGTCTGGGTGGTCGATCCGCAGAAGTACGCCGACCGCGTGATCCACACCAGCTACCTGCGCGAGTTCCACCGGCACAAGGACGTCACCGTGGTGGTGCTCAACCAGGCCGACCGGCTGCCCCCGGCCGAGCTGCCCAAGGTCCTCGGCGACCTGCGCCGGCTGCTCGACGCCGACGGGCTGGAGGGGGTGCAGCTGCTGCCCACCGTGGCGGTGGACCCGGCCGGGCTGGACGGTCTCCGCCTCGAGCTGGAGCGGGCGGTCGCCGAGCGGCAGGCCGCCCTGCGCCGGCTGGCGGGCGACGTGGACACCGTGGTGGACGGGCTGGCGCCGCTGGTCGCCGCGGAGCCGCCGCGGACCGGACCGGGCGACGCCTCGACCCGAGAGCTCACCTCGGCCCTCGCCGGGACGGCCGGGGTGCCGACCGTGGCGGAGGCGGTCGAGGGAGCGTACCGGCACCGGGCCGGGGGCGCGACCGGCTGGCCGCTGGTCCGGGGCTGGCGGAAGCTCCGGCCCGATCCACTGCGCCGGTTGCACCTGCCCGGCGGGGATCCCGACGCGCCGGCGGAGAGCCTGGTCGCGGCGACCTCCGTACCCGATCCGAGCGCCGCGCAGCGCTCCGCGCTCAACCTGGCCATCCGCGCGGTGGCCGACCGCGCCGGCGCCGACCTGCCCGCGCCCTGGCCGGCCGCGGTGATCGGCGCCGCCCGGTCCCGGCTGGTCGACCTGCCGGACGCGCTGGACCACGCGGTCGCCGCCACCGACCTGGGCATGACCAGCCGGCCGGCCTGGTGGCGGGTGGTGGGTGCCCTCCAGTGGCTGGTCACCCTGGCCGCGGTGGCCGGGCTGGGCTGGCTGGCGTTCGGCTACGCGCTGCGCATCCTCGGTCTGCCGGCCCTGGACTACCCGAAGCTCGGCGAGGTGCCCTGGCCCACCGTGCTGCTGCTCGGCGGCCTGCTGGCCGGGCTCCTGGTGGCCGCGCTGACCCGGCCGGTGATCCGGTGGGCCGCCCGACGCGCCCGGCGGCGGGCCGAGGAGCGGCTGCTCACCTCGGTGGGCAGCGTCGGCGAGCAGTACGTGCTGAACCCGGTCTGGGCGGTGCTCGCCCGCTACGCCGAGGCCCGCGAGGCGCTGCGCGAGGCCGCCCGCCGCTGACCGGTGTCCGGGCCGGCCGGGGGGCGTAGGGTCGGTGCATGGCCACGCCACAGACCCCCTACGAGGCGGTGCTGCACGCCGCCCGCGACGTGACGAGGCTCGACACCGCGCTCGACGCGGAGATGCTCGGCGCCGCCCTGCTGGGCAGCGTCTACGCCGTCGCAGAAACCGACCGGGAGAACGCCGTCCGCGAGTTCGTGGCCGGGTTCCTCGCCGCCACCACGCGGCGACGCAGCGCCGCCGCGACCACCATCCGCGCCGTCTTCGCCACCCTGGTGCCGGACGCCGAGGGCGCCGCCCGGGTCCGCCCCGGCGCGTACGCCCCGGCCTGGGCCGCGCAGCTCGGCCGGGTGCGCCTCACCGGCACCTGGGCGTACGGGGACGTGTACGGCGACCAGACCTCCTACCTGGCCACCTTCGCGTACGACGACGCCGACGGTGGGCCGGAGCACGCCCTGGTCGCGCTGGTCGACCACAACATCGGGGTCACCAAGGACGTCTTCGTGGGCGGCCCCGCCGGGCGGATCGTCGAGCAGGCCCGGGAGATCTGCACCGAGGACGAGTTCACCTGGTTCCGTACCGAGGATCCGGCCCGGATGCACGCGGAGGTGAGCCGCCACCTGGCGGTCACCGACCAGCTCGGCGAGCTGCCCGCGCAGGGCTCGCTGGCCACCGACCGGGCGCTGGTCGGCGCCCGGCTGGCGGTGCTGCCCGGACCGTCGGGCGCACCGGCCGCCGGGGAGACCGCGCCGGCCAGTGACGAGGAGCGGACCCGGCTGGTCCGGGGCTTCCTCGGCTCGCCCGAGGCCGCCCGGTTGGGGCTGGACACGGTGCCCGACGCCGAACTGTCCTCGCTGCACTTCTGCCTGGGCCTGCTGCTGGACCACGCGGCCAGCTTCCCGGACGCCGACCCGATGCGGTGGAGCCCGACGGTCGCGGAGCTGTTGCTGCTGGACTGGGTGCACCGCCGGGCCGTGCTCGACATGGACGACGCGGCGATGCTGCCGCGGGTGCTGCGTGGCTGGGCGGCGTACGCGGCCCGCCAGCGGGGGCTGCCGGGCGCGGCGGCCCGCCGGACGGACGAGGCGATCGAGGAGATGGTCCCGGAGTTCGCCCGGCTCTACAGCACCGGCGAGCGGCGCAGCCCGGCCACGGCGGCGGTCGCCCAGTTGATGGCGGACGGCGTCGACCCGGACGACCCGGTGGCCCTGGACGCCTGGATCGAGGCCAACCGGCACCGTCTCACCGACGACCCCGCCTGACCCGCCGGTCGGCGCTCCACTCAGGCCCGGGGTTCCGTGGCCGGGGGCATCGGGGGCCTGGTCGGGACGGGTGCGGGCTGCGGGGACGGGCTGGGCACGCCCGGGGGCCGGGTCGGCGTGCCCGCCACCGTCACGGCCACGGCCGACGACAACCACGCCGCGGAGCAGATCGACGGCATGGACGG
>NZ_JBSGJR010000368.1:0-7151 GCF_053605645.1 Micromonospora sp. NPDC003776 | reverse complement strand
GGATCACCCCGGGGGCCCGCCGCCTGCTTCGGTACGTCAGTCGTTGCGGTGGGCTTCCCACCACGCCTGGCCGGCCTCGGGCAGGGTGTCGATCGGGTCGTAGTAGGCGTAGCGCTTGTTGAGCGCTTCGAGGTCGGCCGACTCGATCGAGGTGCGGTAGTTCTTCGTCCAGTAGGAGATGCCGCGTTCGCGGTCGTACTCGGTGAGCATGTGGACCCAGCGCTTGCCGACGAAGGGAACGTCGCAGACGATCCGCGGCGTCGCGTAGCCGGGCAGGTAGCCCATGATGTCGTGCTGGAGTTGCTGGGCGTGCCAGACGGGGACCCGCCAGTGCTCGGCGTTGGGGATCATGTCGCACATGTAGAAGTAGTACGGCAGGATGCCGGCCTCGCCCTGCAGGGCGAAGCAGAGGTCGAGCAGGTCAGCGCTGGTGGCGTTGACGCCGCGCATGAGGACGCCCTGGTTGCGCACGTCGCGGACACCGACGTCGAGGGCGGTCTGGGCGGCCTTGGCGACCAGCGGGGTGATGGACTGCCGGTGGTTGACGTGCGTGTGGATGGCGAGGTTGACGCCACGGCGGGCGGCGGTGCGGGCGACGCGTTCGAGCCCTTCGACGACGTCGGCCTGGAGCCAGTGCTGGGGCAGGCCCATGAGCGCCTTGGTGGCCAGCCGGATGTCGCGGATGGTTTCGATCTCGAGCAGCCGCATCAGGTACGACTCGAGGTTCTTCCACGGCACGTTGGCCACGTCACCGCCGGACACGACGACGTCCCGGACGCCGGGGTGGGCCTTGAGGTAGGCGATGTGGGCGTCGTACCGGTCGACGGGCTTGAGGGTGAGCTTGAGCTTGTCGACGGTGGGCGTGGAGTTGCCGACCAGGTCCATGCGGGTGCAGTGCCCGCAGTACTGCGGGCAGGTGGAGAGCAGTTCGGCGAGGACCTTGGTGGGGTAGCGGTGGGTGAGGCCTTCGGCGACCCACATGTCGTGCTCGTGGAGGCTGTCGCGGGTGGCGTAGGGGTGGGACGGCCAGTCGGTGCGCCGGTCGGAGGCGACGGGGATCATGTAGCGGCGGACCGGGTCGGCGAGGAGCGCCTCGGTGGTCATCGGCTCGAACGGCACCATGGTGTTGAGCATCTGCGGCGGCACCAGCATGGACATGGTGGCCAGGTTCTTCTGGTCGGCTTCGAGGTCGGCGTAGAAGGTCTCGTCGACGAGGTCGCCGAGGACGGTGCGCAGCTGCTTGATGTTCTTGACGCAGTTGACCCGCTGCCACTGGGCGTTCTCCCACTGCTCGCGGGTGACGTGGCGCCAGCCGGGGAAGCGGGTCCAGTCGGGCTCGACCAGGGGGTTGCGGCGGTATTCGTAGGGCTGTCCGGCGGTGGGGACCGCGACCGGCGAGGTGCGGGGCGCTGGGATGGTCTCCACCGGTTGGGTCTGGGTCACGGCCCCTCCTCGTTGTGGTGCGGTTGATCAGCGGTTGCGAAGGCTACTGGAAAATATCCGGTGAAGAAATTAGTCTGCCGTAAGTTTTCCCGCGATGCGAGCCCTGGCCAGGGGTTCGAGCGGCTGGACATAGGGGGTCGGCGTGACGTCACCGGTGGGCCTGCACCGCGTTGTGGAACCGGCGGGGGTGCTGCCGCAGGCGGCGTGGCGCCTCGATGCGGACCCGCGGATCGCCCCGAACGAGGTGCGAATCCGGGTGGAACGGCTGAATCTGGACGCGGCGAGCTTCCGGCAGCTGTCGGAGAAGCACGGCGGCGACGGGGAGAAGGTCCGCGCCGAGGTGCTGGAGATCATCTCCGCGCGGGGGAAGATGCAGAACCCGGTGACCGGCTCCGGCGGCATGCTGATCGGCACGGTGGAGGAGGCCGGGAAGCGGTCGCCGCTGGGGCTGACTCCGGGTGACCGGGTGGCCACCCTGGTGTCGCTGACCCTGACCCCGCTGACGATCCTGGACGGGCTGGCCCGCTGGGACGGGCGCAGCGAGCAGGTGCCCTGCGACGGGTATGCGATCCTGTTCGCCCGGTCGATCGCGGCGGTGCTGCCGGCGGACCTGCATCCGGAGCTGTCCCTGGCGGTGCTGGACGTGTGCGGGGCGCCGGCGTTGACCGCCCGGGTGGTCGCCGAGCAGGTGGCGCGGCGCGGCCGGGAGGGTGATCCGCGGCCGGTGCGGGTGGCGGTGATCGGCGGGGCCGGCAAGAGCGGCTCGCTGTCCCTGGCGGCGGCGCGGCGGGCGGGTGCGGGCCGTACGGTCGGGGTGGTGCCGGTGGCGGCGGAGCGGGACGCGCTAAAGGCGGCGGGCCTGGCCGACGTGGTGGCCCTGGCGGACGCCCGGGATCCGGTGGGGCTGTCCACGGCGGTGACGACGGCGCTGGGCGCGGCGGCGGACGTGACGGTGGTGTGCGTGGACGTGCCGGGCTGCGAGCACGGGGCGGTGCTGGCCACCGAGGACGGCGGCACGGTGATCTTCTTCTCGATGGCGACGAGCTTCGCGGCGGCGGCGTTGGGCGCGGAGGGTCTGGCGGCGGATGTGACGATGCTGGTCGGCAACGGGTACGTGCCGGGTCACGCGGACTTGGCGCTGGACCTGCTGCGCGGCGAGCCGGGGGTGCGTCGTCTGTTCGAGGCGCGGTTGGCGGCAGACTGACACCATGACGAACCCCTCGACGTTGTACCGCGGCGGAGTGCTGCACTGTCCGGCGGACCCGAGCGCGACGGCGTTGCTGGTGCGGGACGGCCGGATCGCCTGGTTGGGTGCCGACGCCGACGCGCCGGCCGCCGACCGGGTGGTGGAGTTGGGCGGGGCGCTGGTGACGCCGGCGTTCGTCGACGCCCATGTGCACGCCACGGACACCGGGTTGGCGCTGTCGGGGCTGGACCTGTCGGCGGTGCGGTCGGCCGGGCAGTTGTTGGAGGCGGTGGCGGCGTTCGCGGCGGGTCTGCCGGGGGACGCGGTGGTGCTGGGGCACGGTTGGGACGAGTCGACGTGGTCGCGGCCGGTGCCGCCGGACGCGGCCGAGTTGGACCGGGCGGCCGGGGGCCGGAAGGTGTACCTGTCGCAGGCGTCGATCCATTCGGCGCTGGTGTCGGCGGCGCTGCTGGCGGCCTGCCCGGACGCGGCGGCGGCGGCGGGCTACGACCCGTCGGGCTGGCTGCGGCGGGACGCGCATCACGTGGTGCGGGAGGCGGCGCTGGGGTCGATCTCGCCGGCACAGCGGGTGGCGGCGCAGCGTGCGGCGTTGCGGCACGCGGCATCGCTGGGCATCGCGGCGGTGCACGAGTGCGGCGGGCCGGGCACGTCCGACGAGTCGGACTTCACGGGCCTGTTGGCGGTCTCCGGGGACGGGGTGCCCGAGGTGTACGGCTACTGGGGTGAGCTGCTCGGGGCGGCGAAGGCCCGGGAGTTGGGCGCGGTCGGGGCCGGCGGTGACCTGTACGCGGACGGGGCGCTGGGGTCGCGTACGGCGCACGTGTCGGATGCGTACCTGGACGGGGAGCCGGACGGGTGCGGGCACGGGTACGTGACCGTGGAGCAGGTGCGTGATCATCTGCTGGACTGTGCGGCGCACGGCCTGCAGGGCGGTTTCCACGCGATCGGTGACGCGGCGATCTCGACGGTGCTGGCGGGGTTCACGCAGGCGGCGGAGAAGGTCGGGGTGGACCGGCTGCGGGCGGCGCGGCACCGGATCGAGCACGCGGAGATCATGAACAAGCGGCTGATCGCCGGGTTCGTGGAGTACGGCATCGTGGCGTCGATGCAGCCGGCGTTCGATCGGCTGTGGGGTGGTGCGGGCCGGATGTACGAGTCGCGGTTGGGGTTGGCGCGGTCGTTGGAGTCCAACCCGATGGGTGCCATGCACTCGGTGGGGGTGGCGCTGGCGTTCGGGTCGGATTCGCCGGTGACGCCGCTGGACCCGTGGGGGTCGGTGCGGGCGGCGGCGGCGCACCACAACCCGGTGCAGCGGATGAGTGTGCGGGCGGCGTTCGCCGCGCACACCCGCGGCGGGTGGCGGGCGGTGCACCTGGACAACGAGGGTGTGCTGGCGTTGGGTGCGCCGGCGACGTTCGCGGTGTGGGCCACCCCGGCCGGGGTGGAGCGGGGTCTGCCGGTGTTGCAGGCGGAGGACCCGGAGGAGCGGGGCGCGGGCGATCCGACGCCGTTGCCGGTGTGCCGGGCGACGGTGCTGCGGGGTGACGTGATCTATGAGCAGTGATGTGAGCGGCGAGGAAGGGTGTCCGTGACAGGCAAGCTTGGGCTGGATCCGGCGCTGGTGGCGCGGGCGCGGGAGTTGGCGCGCCGCGCCGGGCAGCCGGTGGTGGATCTGGCGCGCAGCCACACCACCGTGTCGGTGGAGCGGGCGGTGCTGCGGTTGGCCGGGGTGACCGGCGCGGACCCGGACGGCATCCCGTGGGTGAACCGCCTGGTGGATGCGGTCGTCGGTGATGTGGGGCTGGGGCACGGGGTGGCCGTGCCGGTGTTCGACGCGCTCGCCCGGGAGGGGCTCAGCGATGTGACGTTGCTGGCGCAGAAGGCGGCGGCGGGGTCGGTGCGGTTCCAGCAGCCCACCGGCAAGGCGGCCACTGCCGCCCGCCGGGCCGCCCGCAAGGCGGTCGCCGCCGGGGTGCGGCAGATCGACCGGCGCCGGGCTGAGCGGGACCGCCTGGTGAAGCGGTACGGGGACCCGAAGCAGCGGCCGTGGATCTACCTGATCGTGGCGACCGGGGACATCTACGAGGACATCCCGCAGGCGCAGGCGGCGGCCCGGGCGGGTGCGGACATCATCGCGGTGATCCGCTCGACGGGGCAGTCGTTGCTGGACTACGTGCCGGAGGGCGCGACCCGGGAGGGTTTCGCCGGCACGTACGCCACGCAGGAGAACTTCCGGTTGATGCGGGCGGCGTTGGACGACTCGTCGAGGGAGTTGGGCCGGTACGTGCGGCTGACGAACTACGCGTCGGGGCTGTGCATGCCGGAGATGGCGACCCTGGCCGGCCTGGAGCGGCTGGACATGATGCTCAACGACTCGATGTACGGCATCCTGTTCCGTGACATCAACCCGATCCGCACGTTCGTCGATCAGCGGTTCTCCCGGCAGGTGCACGCCCGCGCGGGGATCATCATCAACACCGGTGAGGACAACTACCTCACCACCGCCGACGCGGTGGACGAGGCGCACACGGTGACGGTGTCGCAGCTGCTCAACGAGTACTTCGCGCACGAGGCGGGGCTCGCGGACTGGCAGTTGGGCCTGGGGCACGCGTTCGAGATCAACCCGGATGTGCCGGAGTCGTTCCGGTTGGAGTTGGCGCACGCCCTGCTGGCTCGGGAGTTGTTCCCCGACGCGCCGTTGAAGTGGATGCCGCCGACCAAGCACATGACCGGTGACGTGTTCCGCGGCAACCTGCTGGACGGGTTCTTCAACCTGGTCGGCACCATGACCGGGCAGGGGATCCTGCTGGTCGGGATGATGACCGAGGCGGTGGTGACGCCGTGGTTGTCGGACCGGGACATCGCCCTGCAGAACGTGCGGTACGTGCTGGGCGCGGCCGGTGGCCTGCACGAGGATTTCGTGCCCGCCCCGGGTGGGTTCATCCAGCAGCGCGCCCACCGGGTCCTCGGTGAGGCGATCGATCTGCTGGAGCGCATCGGTGACCAGTCGCTGTTGACCGCGATCGCGGAGGGCACGTTCGGGATCATGAAGCGGCCCGCGGACCGCGGCAAGGGCCTCGACGGTGTGGCGGAGCACGAGGCGGACTACTACAACCCGGCCACCGAGATCCTGGAAGGAGACCGCTCGTGAGCGCCCCCGCGGCGGAGAAGAAGATCGTCCGGCCGTACGGGGACACCACCGGCGACGGCATGGTGCAGGTGTCGTTCACCCTGCCGGTGCCGCACGACAAGCGGGCCGAGGGCGCGGCGGTGCAGCTGGCCAACCGGATGGGCATCGACCCGGCGATGCTGGTGCACGCCAAGCAGATGGGCGACGGGTTCACCTTCTTCGTCGTCTACGGCCGGGTCAACCATCTGGTCGACCTGTCGGCGGTGCAGGTGGTGGAACGGGACTTCCCGCTGCTGTCGGCCAAGGAGGTCAACACGGTGGTGAAGCAGAAGCTGCGGCGCAAGCTGTCGGTGGTGGGGGCGTGCATCGGCACCGACGCGCACACCGTCGGCATCGACGCGATCCTCAACGTCAAGGGCATCGCGGGGGAGAAGGGCCTGGAGTACTACCGGGAGCTGAAGGTCACCAACCTGGGTGCGCAGGTCAGCGTGCCCGAACTGGTGGAGGCGGCCCGGCGGGAGAAGGCCGACGCGGTGCTGGTGTCGCAGGTCGTCACGCAACGCGACGCGCACCTGCACAACACCCGGGAGATGACCGCGGCGTTCCGGGAGGCGATGCCGGCCGGGAAACGGCCGTTGCTGATCGTCGGCGGGCCCCGCTTCGACGAGACGATGACCGACGAGTTGGGCGTCGACCGGATCTTCGGCCGCGGCACCACCCCCGGCGAGGTCGCCAGTTACCTGGTCCACGCCCTGATCACGAACAAGAAGGCGAAGCAATGAGCGATTCCCGGGTCGGGTTGACCGTCACCCACCGCCGGTACGTGCCGTACTCCCACGCCCACTACGCGGGCAACCTGGTCGACGGGGCGTACGCGCTGGGCCTGTTCGGGGACGTCGCGACGGAGGTGTGCATCCGCACCGACGGCGACGAGGGCCTGTTCGCGTCCTACTCGGACGTGCAGTTCAAGGCGCCGATGAAGGCCGGTGACGTGTTGGAGGTGTCGGCGACCGTCACCCGGGTCGGCACCCGCAGCCGCACCATCGACTTCGCCGCCCGGGTGGTGTGCCGGGGCCGCCCCGACAAGAGCGAGTCGGCCGCGGAGGTCCTCGCCGAACCGATCGTCGCGGTCACCGCCACCGGCACGGTCGTCGTACCGCCGGCGGCGTGAACGTCGCCGTCTGCGCCGACGTCGGGTCCACGTACACCAAGGCGGCGCTGGTCGACCTCGACGGCGGCGGGCTGGTCGCGGCGGCGTCCGCGCCGACCACCGTCGGCACGGATGTGCTGCACGGCCTGGACGCCGCCGTCGGCGCGGCCACCGCCGGGCTCGACGCCGCCGACGTGCCCTGGTACGTGTGCTCGTCGGCC